>USQL01000008.1 GCA_900556935.1 uncultured Eubacteriales bacterium
TACTTCCAGCGCTGGGGCCTTGCGGCAAAGTACAGCACCTCGCACCCCAGCAGGATCAGCCCTGCCGCCGGGGCGATCTTCAGTGCAAGCTCCCAGTTGAAATGCGGCACAAAGAAATAGCAGAGGAACAGCACGCCGCAGACGATCAGGCAGACTCCCAGTGTCAGGGTGCCCACCCGGCGCACCGGGGCGTTTTCCGGGGTGACCCCTACGCCGCCCTGCTCCACCGCCACACAGGTAAGGGCCGTAAAGCCAAAGGTCTCCTGGGGGCTGAGGGTGCCGGAATTGGTGAGGGTATATTCCTTTGTCAGAGTCACCGTGGACATATCCTCGTAGCGGACCTCTTCCGCCCCGTCGGCAAAGGCCGCCGCGCTGACGCTGAGCGTAAGCGCCAGGGCAAGCCCCAGGGAAAACAGTTTTCGTACCATGTCAAACCTCCTGATTTTCGTTAAAAATGTATGTTATAGGGCTGTTAGAAAAGTATGTCACTGGTGTGCAATGGCACGATTTGTTTAACACCCCCACAGCATCCGAAACGCTATAGTCCCCGTCTGCGCAGCAGTGTAATCACCTTCCCCAGGATTTCCTCCCGGGGCACGGGGCCAAAATCCCGGCTGTCCTGCCCCTGGGTCCGGTAGTCCCCCAGGACAAATACCTGCCCCTCCGGGATGCTTAGAGGGTAGTTAAGGCCCTCTTTTGGGTAGGTTGGGTAGAGAATCTCCCCGGTCTGCTCCGTGCCGTTTACCAGGAGCTTCCCGCTGCCGTCCAGGTAGACCACATCCCCGCCGGAGGCAAGGATCCTTCCCACCCGTGTCTTCCCCCCGGCGGAATAGACCACCACATCGTTTTGGGCAAGGCTTCGCTGCAGCCGGAAGGCAAGCAGCAGGTCCCCGTCTTTGACCGCCGGGAACATATCGTTCCCCCCGGCCCGGGTAAGGAGAAACACCTGGGTCAATCCAATCCAGAAAATCCCCCCGAGCACCAGCAGCCGCAGAACAAACCGCGGAAGCGCCCGGCGCAGATATGCTTTCTCCTGTTCCACCGTCAGCTCCTTCTCCGCGCCTGGACGCAAGCCGCCGCGGATGCCAAAATCAGCAGCCACACATAGGGGGCCCAATCCAGACAGACCCCGGTGTCCAGCGGAATCTCCTTGCGGTTGTAAAAGACAATTTCCCCGTCCTCCGTCACAGAAAAGGTCACCTTATTGCCCGCCGTCTCCTCCGTACCCAGGCGGTAGGATGCCTCATAGTCTCCGCAGTCCTCCCATACGGTCACGGTGTCCCCCCGGTTGACGGTGAAGGTTTTCGTCTCCCCGTGCTTTAGGCGGAATTCCGTCTCCCCGGTGCCATCCAGAGTGCCGCCGGTGAGCCGGAACGTGAATTCCCGGTTCCGGTCCCCCAGATTCCCGGTGACCAGCTTCCGGACGGTCAGCGTGGCCGTAGGCGGGGCCAGGCTGACCTCTGCCGTGCCGGCGCTTGCGACGGTGGAGGTGGTGATAATCCGGGAGCCGTTGTTGTCCCGGTCCGTCACCGGCAAAATGTACTCGTAGGTGATGTTGGCCTCCGCGTTCAGGGTGATGTTTCCGGCATTCCAGTCGCTCGCCCCGGCGGTGTATTTCACCACCGCGGTGTAGGTCCCATCGCCGTTCGCCCTCAGAGAGACCGCGTCATAGACGGTGCCGTTGACCGTAAGCCTTTCCAGCTGAAAATCCTTCACGGTGCTCCCCGCCACGGTCTCCGGGGTCAGGGTCACGGTAAACGTCACTTGATCTCCCGGCTTGACCCCCTCGCTGGGCTCTGCGGTGGCGGCGACATTCAGGGCAGGCTTTTGCCCCGTAAAATACTGGTTGAGGGTCATGTTTCCCGCCGCCGCCCCCCGGTAGCCGTTGAAGCCCAGATAGCCCATGGCCTTGGCCTGGGCGACCAAATCCCCAAAGTCCGGATAGGCGCTGATACGGGACGTGGTGCAGTCGATGGAATACAGGTCAAAAGAGGTGCTGCCCGAGCTCTCGTTCACAACGGAAAACCGGGTCAGCAGGTGGTTTTCCGCCGGTTTAACGAAGAAGACGTAAAATTCCTCCTGGATGCCGAAGCTGGGAGAATAGGTGATGTCAAAGTCCCCGATGTACTCCCCGCCCCAGGTCCAGCCGCCGTCCCCGGCGGTGCGGTAGGCGTAGGCGACCACCGCGTTTCTGGGGACGTTGTGGATGGTGGCCGTGGCGTAGGCCTTGGGCTCGTCAACGGGTGCCTCCAGCCGGGCCAGCAGCATTTCCAGAATCTCCAGCACATCCCCCTGCCAGCCGTCGTCGGGAAGGGACGCGGCATGGTTTTGCAGGGCGGTCAGCTCCTGGGCCGTCAGGGAGAGCAGCCCCTCCTGTTTTTCCTGCATCAGGCCGAAAAGCGCCTGGCAGCTCTGGACCGTCAAAAGCCGTTCCGACAGCCCCAGCTCCGGCTCCTCCGCAGTCTCATGGCAGGGACAAATACAGTCCTCCCCGCTGCAGTCCGCCCCACAGAGAAGGATATGTACCCCGTCCTCGGGAACCTCGTTCTCCTCCGGGACATCCGCTTTCTCCGGAACGTCGGCTTCTTCCGGAATCTCGTTTTCCTCCGGAAGATCCGCTTCCTCCGGGACCTCAGCCTCTTCCGGGACCTCAGCCTCTTCCGGGACCTTGGCTTCCTTCGGAATGTCATTTTCCTCGGGAACGTCCGCTTCCTCCGGGGCTTCAGCCTCTTCTGGGACCTCATTCCCCTCTGGGATGTCACCAGCCTCTGGGATGTCACCAGCCTCCGGAACGCCCGTCTCCGGAACGTTCTCATCCGGAACCTCCCCCTCATCCGGGACCCGGTTTTCCGGATTCTCCTCCGGTTCCTCCGACAACACCACAGCCGTTTCCTGTCCGTCCTTCTCCCCGGAAGGCTGTTCCGTTCCTGCCGCGAATACCGGCATTGCCGTTATCCACAGGAAACAAAGCACCAGCGCAATTCCCCTTTTCCCCTTCTTGCCCATTGCAGCTCCCTCCCGTTCTTCCTCCGGAACACTCGGTGTTCCCCTTTTGTTTCTTGGCTGAACCCATTGTACCCAAAGCGACGTGGGAAATTTATCGCTTTCTGTCCCCGCCTCAAATTTTTTCCCGTGCTGTTTCCAGGCCCTGCAAAGTCGTTCTCCCCCGTTTCAAAAGCCGGGAAAAAGTCAAATGATCCTCTGTTTTCCCTATAAAAACTCAAAAAAGCGCAAAAAGAAGCTTCCCCAGTGGGGAAGCTGGCAGGGCGCAGCCCTGACTGATGAGGGCGGTACAGACTGGCGCTATCAGGAAACCCGGGCGAATTCGTATGCACCCGGAGGGGGAAGCCGTTTTACGCTTTGCGGTGACTTCTTAGCAGCTCTGTAAACTTTCTCGCGGCGGGCTCCAAGGGGCGGCCTTGATTGAACAGGAGGCAGATTTTGCGTTCCGGGAGGGGAACCGTCAGGTCGATGCGGCGAAGGCCCTGTGTTTTCTCCGAGAGAAATTCCTCCGGGACGAAGCCGATACCCAGGTCGTTCTGAACCAGGGGCAAAATCTGGTCTGCCGTGGCCGCCTCCAGGTCCGGGCGAAAGGGCAGGCCGTTTTCGTGGAACCACTGCTCGTAAAGCCGGTAGGTCATGGTGTCCCGCCCCAGGCTCACCATTGGGTATTCCGCCAGCTCCTCCGGGGTGATGGCCCTGTGGGGGAACAGCCCCAGGCCCACGCTGCACACCGCCACCTCCCGGACAGTCCGCAGGTCCTCCCGTCCCATGCCCCTTTCCGGCTCCACCGGGGTGGTCACCACCGCCAGGTCCACCATGCCCTCAGCCAGGGCCCGCACGGCCTGAGGGGTGGAGAAATTGCTGACCCGCACCTGGATATTGGGATATCCCAGCCGGAACTGCCGCAGGATGGGCAGCAGCAGGCACCGCAGCGCCACCTCGCTGGCCCCGATGGACAGGGAGCCCACACGCAGCTCCTTCTGCATTTTCAGCGCCTCCTCCGCCCGTTGAATGTGCTCCATGGCGGGGGCCACATGGGAATAGAGCAGCTCCCCTTCCGGTGTCAGCCTCACCCCCTTGTTGGTGCGGACAAACAGAGTGCAGCCCAGCTGCTGCTCCAAAACCCGAATGGTATGGGTCACATTGGGCTGGCTGCTGAAAAGCACCTCCGCCGCCCGGGTAATGCTCCGGCACCGGGCAACCTGATAAAACACCCAGTAGTGGTCCAAAGAACCGTCCATGCCTGTTCCTCCATAATTCTAATTTATATTCAATATATGAAATATCTATTTTACATATCTCAATAAGAGGATTATACTATAGCCGTTTTGTGAAATCAAGACAAAGAGAAACAAGAAGGTGCGCGTTATGAACAAAAATTATACCATCTGCATCGGCCGCCAGTATGGCAGCGGCGGCCGGGAGGTCGGTGAACTGGTTGCCAAGAAGCTTGGCATCGTCTGCTACGATAAGCTCCTGATTCAGGAGGCCGCCCGGAACAGCGGCATGGACCAGAAATATCTTGAACAGCACGATGAGAATATGTCTGATTGTTTGCTGCCCTTCAGCGGCAACTGTTTTGCGGACACCGCCGATATGTCCGGCATTTTCTACTTTGCCGGTGACCACGCCTATAACGCGGAAAAGGCAGCCATTGTAGCCATCGCCCAGCGGGAGTCCTCCGTGATGATTGGCCGGTGTGCCTCCTCCATTCTGGGGCAGACGGACAACGTCCTCACCGTCTTCCTCTACGGAAACGAATCTGACTGTGTCCAGCGGATTGCCGCCCGGAACGGCCTAAACCAGAGGGAAGCCCGGGAGCGGATGGAGAAAATCAACCGGATGCGCCGCCGCTACTTTAATTTTTACGCCATGACCGAGTGGGGCAAGCCCGAAAGCTACGATGCTATGCTCTCCACCAGCACCCTGGGCACCCAGGGCTGCGCCGATGCCATTGTGTATCTACTGGAAAAGAAGCTGGGGGTGAAGCGCCATGAATAAGGATTTAACCGTCGGAAAGCCTGAGTCGGTACTCTGGAAGTTCTGCCTGCCGCTGTTTGGCAGCATCATCTTCCAGCAGCTGTACAACCTGGCCGACAGCTTCGTGGCCGGTAAATTCGTTGGGGAAAGTGCCCTGGCCGCCGTGGGCAACAGCTACGAGATTACCCTCATCTTCATCGCCTTTGCCTTCGGCTGCAACATCGGCTGCTCGGTGGTGGTATCCCAGCTGTTCGGTGCCAAGCGGCTTTCCGACCTGAAAACCGCCGTATACACCACCCTTATCTCCAGCGGCGTGGTGTGCCTGGTGCTGATGGCCGTGGGCAGCCTCTGCTGCACGGACCTGCTCCGGCTTATCCACACCCCGGAGGACATTCTGCCGGACTCCAGGCTGTATCTGGACATCTACATTCTGGGTCTTCCTTTCGTCTTCTATTATAATGTAGCCACCGGCATTTTCTCCGCCCTGGGAGACTCCAAGACCCCCTTCTATTTTCTGGCGGCCTCCTCCCTTTCCAACATCGCCGTGGACATTCTCTTTGTCACCGCGTTTCAAATGGGCGTGGCCGGTGTGGCCTGGGCCACCTTCCTGTGCCAGGGTGTCAGCTGTATTCTCGCCGTGGTGGTGGTGTTCCGCCGGTTCAAGGCCATCCAGACTCCGGAAAAGCCCAAGCTTTTCTCCTTCCCCCTGCTGAAAAAAATTGCCGTGGTGGCCATCCCCAGCATCCTGCAGCAGAGCTTTATCTCCGTGGGCAATATCATCATCCAGGGTGTCATCAATACCTTCGGCTCCAGCGTCATCGCGGGCTATTCCGCCTCGGTCAAGCTCAATAACCTGGTGATCACCTCCCTGACCACCCTTGGCAACGGCATCTCCAACTACACCGCTCAGAACGTGGGCGCGGAAAAGCCGGAGCGGGTACGCCAGGGCTTCCGGGCGGGGCTGAAGCTGGTGTGGCTTTTGAGCCTGCCCCTGTTCCTGCTGTATTTCTTCTTCGGAAAGCAGCTGCTGTACATCTTCCTGGATAACCCCACCGGCCAGGCCATGCAGGTAGGCATCCAGTTTTTGCGGGTGCTGTCCCCGTTCTATTTTGTCATCTCCGCCAAGCTGGTATCCGATGGCATTCTCCGGGGCGCTGGCCTCATGAAGCAGTTTATGGTCGCCACCTTCACGGACCTGATTCTCCGGGTGGTGCTGGCCAAGGTTCTCTCCGTCCCCTTCGGCACCCTGGGCATCTGGTGCGCCTGGCCCATCGGCTGGACCGTGGCCATGGTCATCTCCATCGTCGCCTACCGCCACGCCCCCTTCTGCAAGAAGGAGCAGTGATTTGGAATCCCCGTATTTTCGCCTGGAAATACGGGGATTTTCCGATTGCCTCCCCACATGGTTCCCCACGGAATCGGCGGGTTTTCTGTTTCCCCGCTTGACGGAAAAGGTTCCACGTGCTATGGTTATCCTAAACAATTATTTAGAAAGGAAGCTTTTTATGGAATATACCTCTCTTTCCCAGGCGCTGGATGCCCTGGAAAATTTGCAGCACACCATGGCCGCCTATAACCACGCCATCGGCATGCTGAGCAACGATGCCGCCACCGCCGCCCCAGCGGAATCCTGGGAAGGGCGTGGAAAAACCCTGGAGGTGCTGACAAAGTACTGCTATGACCTGTCCGTGGACCCCCAGAACGGTATTCTCTATGACTATCTCTCCGCCCACGCCTCCGAGCTCACCCCCATCCAGGCCCGGGAGCTGGAGGTTCTGCGGAAGGACTACGACCGCACATGCCGGATTCCCGCCCAGGAATACATCGACTACAACACGCTTCTCAACGAGGCGGACACCGTCTGGCACAGGGCCAAGCAGGAAAACGATTTTGCATCCTTTGCCCCGTACCTGGAAAAAATCGTTTTCTACTGCCGGAAATTTGCCGGGTATTATAACCCCCAGATGGCCCCCTATAACGCTTTGCTGAACGAATATGAGGAGGGCATGAATACGGAAACCCTGGATGTCTTCTTCGCCAAGCTCCGGGAAACCATCGTCCCCCTGGTAGAGCGTATTTCGGCGGCCCCTCAGATTGACGACAGCTTCCTGTTCCGGCACTATCCACTGGAGCAGCAGCGGGCCTTCAGCACCTATCTCATGGAAACCATGGGCATCGACCGGAACCGCTGCACCATCGCGGAAACCGAGCACCCCTTTACCAACAACTTCAATAACCGCGACGTGCGCATCACCACCCACTATTTTGAAGACAACCTGGTCTCCAACATGTACTCCGTCATCCATGAGGGCGGCCACGCCCTGTATGAGCTGGGGGCCGACGACTGCTACAACTACACCGTGCTCTCCGGCGGCGTGTCCATGGGCATCCACGAAAGCCAGAGCCGGTTCTACGAAAACATCATCGGCCGCAGCCGGGCCTTTGTCCACGCCGTCTTCCCTTACCTCAAAGCCCACTTCCCCCGGCAGCTGGCGGACGTGACGGAGGACACCTTCTACCGGGCCGTCAACAAGTCCCAGCCCAGCCTCGTGAGAACCGAGGCCGACGAGCTGACCTACTGCCTGCACATCATGGTCCGCTACGAGATTGAAAAGCAGCTGATTGACGGCTCTCTGGAAGTACGGGACCTGCCCCGGAAGTGGAACGAGCTGTACAAGGCCTATCTGGGGGTGGACGTTCCCAGCGACCGGCAAGGGTGCCTGCAGGATTCCCACTGGTCCTTCGGCGGTATCGGCTATTTCCCCAGCTACGCCCTGGGCAGCGCCTATGGGGCCCAGATGCTCGCCTGCATGGAAAAGGATATTCCGGATGTCTTCGGCCCCGTGGCCCAGGGGGACCTGAGCCAGGTGACCAGCTGGCTTCGGAGCCACATCCACCACTGGGCCAGCTTCCAAAAGCCCGGTGCCCTCTTCCGGGAGGTCTGCGGGGAATTTGACCCCAGCTACTACACCGACTACCTGACCAAAAAGTACACAGCGCTTTACCGCCTGTAACATCCAAGGAGGGACCACCATGGAACTGACTGCCCAGGACGTCGCCCGATTTTTCCCCAAGCGGGACAAAAAAGCCCACAAGGGAAGCTTTGGAAAGCTCCTGCTGCTCTGCGGCAGCCGGGGCTTTACGGGAGCACCCTACTTTGCCGCCATGGGGGCCCTGCGGGTGGGGGCGGGGCTTGTATACCTGGGGGTTCCGGAGAGCATTTACGGCATTGAGGCCGTGAAGCTGAATGAACCGGTGATTTTCCCTCTTCCGGAAAGCGGCGGCCAGCTCAGCGCGGAGGCCGTTCCGGAAATCCTGGAGCGGCTGCCTCGGATGGATGCCCTGCTGATTGGCCCCGGCCTGGGGCAGAATTCCGGCTGCTTCCGGGTTTTGCAGGCGGTGCTGACCCACGCCGCCTGCCCTGTGGTTGTGGATGCCGATGGCATAACCCTGCTTTCCGGGCATATGGATTTACTGCGCGGAAGAGAGGCCCCCACCGTCCTGACTCCCCACGCCGGGGAGTTTGCCCGTGTGTTTGGCCCGGTGGGGCAGGACCCCATGGCCTCTGCCCGGCAGGCGGCCCGGGAAAGCGGAAGCATCGTGCTGCTCAAAGGCCACCGCACCTGCGTCACCGACGGCACCCGGGACTACCGGAATCCCACCGGCAACCCCGGCATGGCCGTAGGCGGCAGCGGGGACGTGCTGGCGGGTATCCTCGCAGGGCTTTTAGGCCAGGGGCTGGAGCCGCTGGAGGCCGCGGCGGTGGGTGTCTGGCTCCACGGACGGGCCGGGGACCTGTGCGCCGAGGCTCTGGGGGAATACGGGATGCTCCCGACGGACCTATTGGGGTATCTTCCGCGACTACTCAAATAAGGCGGTCGTCCCTTTGCATAAATTTCTTCTGTTTCTCGTTCCCATATGGCTTTGCGGCTGCGCCGCCGCCCGGGTGGATGCCGGGCTTGCGCTGCGGGACCGCGTTCTGGAAAACGGCTGTTCCTTTGAGGCGGAAATTACCGCCGACTACGGAGACAGCCTTTCCGTTTTCACCCTGGACTGCGTCGGGCTTTCCGACGGAAGCCTTACCTTCACGGTAACCGCCCCGGAGGCCATCTCCGGCATCCGGGGAACCCTGGCTTCCGGCACCGGCAAACTCCATTTTGAGGACAAGGCCCTGTCCTTTCCCCTGGTCGCGGACGGGCTTCTCTCCCCCGTCAGCGCCCCCTGGATTTTTTACAACACCCTGCGCTCCGGAAATCTCCTGTCCTCCGGACGGGAAGGAGCATATACCCGCCTGACCGTTGACGACAGCTTCCGGGAGGATGCCCTGCGGCTGGATATCTGGCTGGACGGGGCGGGAAACCCCGTCCGGAGTGATGTTTCCCATCGGGGGCAGAACTATCTGTCGCTTGCCCTCCAAAATTTCCGAACCCCGTCGGATTCCGGTACATAGTATCTTTTAGGGACCGTATAAAACGGCTTCTCCGGTGGGAGAATAGTACCAGCCGCGTTACATAAGGTTCCACCCGGTAGCGCGGAAAAGATATGCACGGAGTGTGAGACCATATGGATAGTTTCGTCAAACGGGGGGATATCTTCTACGCCGATCTCTCCCCGGTGGTTGGCAGCGAGCAGGGAGGCACCCGCCCGGTGCTGATTGTCCAGAACGACACCGGCAACCGTCACTCCCCCACCGTCATTGCCGCCGCCATCACCAGCCAGACCGGCAAGGCCCGCCTGCCCACCCACATCAATATCGCCGGCGGCAGCGTGGGGCTTTCCAAGGATTCTGTCATCCTCTTAGAGCAAATCCGCACCATCGACAAACGCCGCCTCCGGGAGCACATGGGCCATTTGACCGATAGCCAGATGTCCATGGTAGACGATGCCCTCGCCGTCAGCTTCGGCCTGCCGGAGGTGAGGTAAAAACATTGGCTCCCCTGAAAGGTATAGAGGCCGTTGCCGCTTGCGGCTTACGGACTCTTAATGCAGAGCAGAGCTGGCTCGGCGTAAGCCGAGACTGAGGGGTCCGGCTTTTCAGCATGAAAAGCCTCCGCTGGAAGCGGAAATTCGCCTGCGGCGAGGCTTGGCCCGTGGCCAAGCCGAGACCCCTCAGTCAGCTGCGCTGACAGCTCCCCTTTCAGGGGCGCCTTTTTTCTTTTCCCCCGTTCACAGATTTTTTTCTTTATTCGCTCTTTACAGAAATTCGAATCTAGGCTATAATACAAATATTCTTTTGAAAAAGGAGCTGAAGACCCATGACGGATCAGGATACTCTGACCTTCAACGTCCCCGATGACAAAGAGAACATGCGCCAAATCCTCCGGAGTGTGTTCGAGGCCCTGACCCAAAAAGGCTACAACCCCGTCAACCAGATTGTCGGGTATCTGCTCACGGAAGATCCTACTTACATCACAAACTACGGCAACGCCAGAAGCATGATTTGTAAGATTGACCGGGACGAGCTGATGCAGGCACTGGTGCGTGAGTACCTTTTTGAGCACAACTAACCCCGGCTAAGGGGCTTTTGCCGCGGGCAAAGGCCCCTTATTTTGCACCTTGACAGCTTCATACCGTCCTCTTGTCTTGCATCATTTTCTTTCCTTTTTTTGCGAATGTTCAAAACGTTCTAGGAATTCCAGCGTTTTTCGAAAAGTTTGGCTTGACAGAATTGTTACAATGTGTTACAATTCGATTACATTTTCAAGGAGGTACCCATCATGGCTGAAGAAAAGGCAGTTCTCATGTATAAGGGTCATCCGCTGATGCGGAAGGATAACCTGATTTACTACGGCTCTATGGCCGACAGCTATATCGTTATGCTCCAGGTTCTGGACACCAAGAAGGTCGGCGACACCGACATGGCCACCCGGGTTTCCGTGCAGCTGCAGCTGACAGACCCCACCGCCAGAAGCAGAGACCGTATTGTAAAAAGAAGCGAAAAAAGCGACCTTTACACCGCCCTGGATGTGGGCTGTGTGTGGCTGGAGCGGGCTCTGGCCGGCAAGCAGTAACAAAACATAGCGCCGTGGTTTCCCCGCGGCTTTCACGCAAGACGGAGGTTACGTATGAAGTTTTCCAAAAGAATGTTTTCTTTATTCCTCACCGTAATGCTCCTGGGTACAGTCCTTCTCCTGCCGGTCTACGCCGCGGAAAGTAACTGCATCCAGGGCATTGCTTTTGTAAATACCGATTCCCTGCGGCTCCGGGCCGAGGCCAACACCACCTCTAAGGTGCTGTCTTCCGCCGCCAAAAACGAGGTGGTGGTGCTGCTGGAAAAGGTGGGCCAGTGGTATCGGGTTAGCTACAACCTGACCGAGGGGTATATGCACAGCAGCTACTTAACCGCCTCCTCCAAGGAAAACGCGGAGCTGGGCTATGGCCGGGTCACCGGGTCCGGTGTCAACCTGCGGCAAAAGCCCTCCACCTCCGGTGCCTCCCTGGGAAGCCTCCCAAAGGACACCAAGTGCTATATCCTGGGAGTCAACGAGGGCTGGTATAAGGTCATCGCCCAGGGAAAAATCGGCTATATCCGCAGCGACTACCTGAGCCTGACCGAAATTCCCTACGAAAATCAAGCCTCCAAAAATACGCCGAAATTCTTCCGCCTGGGCAAGTCCACCGGTGTCACCCCCAGTGCCGCCGCCCTGTCTTCCTCTTCCGGCAGCCCCGCCTCCGCGGCCACGGTCAGCGGCAGCGCCATTGTGGCCGAAGCGCAGAAGTACATCGGTGCCCCCTATGTGGCAGGCGGTGCCAGCCCCAGCGGCTTCGACTGCTCCGGCTTTGTCTATTACGTGCTGAAAAACCTGGGCCTCTCCCCCGCCCGGACCCCCGCCGCCCAGTGGAACATGGGCACTTCCGTATCCAAGGCGGATTTACAGCCCGGTGACATCGTGTTCTTTGTCACCGCCTCCTCCGGTACCCTGTCCCACGTGGGCATCTACACCGGTTCCGGCCAATTTCTCCACGCCCCCAACTCCCGCTCCACCGTCTCCTATTCCGACCTCACCACCGGCTACTGGAGCGAGCACTACTACGGTGCCCGGCGGTTGGGCGCGTAACAACGCCAAAGGGGCTGTTAGAAAACAAGCTGTCATTGCGAACCAGCGCGCACGCTGGTGTGGCAATCCCCCTGATTTTCAAACATCTACGATTAAAAATCAGGGATTTTACTCCTATCCGGGAGATTGCCACACCAGTGACATCGGTCACTGGCTCGCAATGACAGCTTTTTTAGCATTTTGACCCATCTTGGTCTATTTTTTGCAACAGGCCAAAAATGTATTTTTTCGTTTTTTCCGCACATACTGCTCCTAAAAAGGAGGGAATGTGATGGCAGAAAACAAACGGGGGCGGGCAAGCTTTGTGCTGCCCCAGCCGCCGGTGATTGCCGCCTGGGCCAGCGTCGCCGGGAAAAAGGAGGCGCAAGGCCCTCTGGGGCACTGCTTTGATAGAACAAGCCGGGATACCTATTTCGGCCAGAAAACCTGGGAGCTGGCGGAAAAGGCCATGCAGGAGCAGGCCCTGAGCATTCTTCTGGGCAAGGCAGGGCTTTCCAAGGACGAGTTAGACCTGGTGTTCTCCGGGGACCTTTTGAACCAGTGCATCGGCTCCGCCTTTACCATGCGGGGCACAGGTCTTCCTCACCTGGGGCTCTACGGGGCCTGCTCCACCATGGCGGAAAGTCTGCTGCTGGCGGCGCTCACGGTTTCCTCTGGGGCGGCGGACCGGGTAGCCGCCATGACCAGCTCCCATTTTGCCGCCTCCGAGCGGCAATACCGCTTTCCCTTGGGCTACGGCGGCCAGCGAACCCCCACCGCCCAGTGGACCGTCACCGGAGCCGGGGCCGCCCTGGTTTGCAAAACCGGGAAGGGCCCCCGGATTACTGCCTGCACGGTAGGCACTGTTACGGATTTGGGCATCACGGATGCCAACAACATGGGGGCCGCCATGGCCCCCGCAGCCCTCTCCACCATCCGTCGGCACCTGGAGGACCTGGACAGAACGCCTGAATACTACGACCTGATTGTCACCGGGGACCTGGGGCAGTACGGCAAGGAGCTTCTTTTGGAGCTTGCGAGAAAGGAAAATCTGAGCATCGGCGGGCGGCTGACGGACTGCGGCTGCCTGGTATTCGACAACACCCGCCAGGATGTCCACGCCGGGGGCTCCGGCTGCGGGTGCAGCGCCATCACCCTTTGCTCCTACCTGCTGGGGCAGATGCAAAAGCGGAAGCTCAAACGGATCCTGTTCTGCGGCACCGGGGCGCTGCTGTCCCCCACCTCCACCCAGCAGGGGCTGCCCATCCCCGGAGTGTGCCACGCCGTTGCCATTGAGGGAGGGGATTGACATGGAATACCTGAAAGCATTCGTTGTAGGCGGGGCCCTGTGCGTCCTGGGCCAGCTGCTCATTGACAAAACAAAGCTCACCCCCGCCCGGATTTTGGTCAGCTATGTGGTCCTGGGGGTTGTGCTGGGGGCCGTGGGGCTTTATGAGCCCCTGGTGGAGTTTGCCGGGGCCGGGGCCACGGTGCCCCTGACGGGCTTTGGAAACACCCTGGCCAAGGGGGTCCGGGAGGCAATTGACACGCAGGGCTTTCTCGGCATCTTCACCGGCGGGCTGAAAGCCACCGCCGGAGGCATCACCGCCGCCATTGCCGCGGGGCTTCTTGCCGCCCTTTTGTTCCGACCCAAGGATAAATCCTGAAAACCGGGGCAAACTACCCCAGCGGCGAAAGCCGCAAAAAAGAAGGAGGCAGTTTCTTATGAATAACAATCAGAACCGCAACCAGAACCAGAACAAAAACCAGAATCAGAACCAGCAGCAGAATCAAAACCAGAATCAGCACTGATTTCCGCAAGCGTCATCGGTCTTCCGGTGGCGCTTCTTTTTCTGTCACAAACAAAAGATGGTTGCAGGCTCCTAAGAATTCCGGCTTCTCGCAGAGGTATTCCTGGAACCGCAGATACTGGGCAAAGCTTCTTTCGTCCATCTCGTTAATCTTGACCTTCAGGAGCTCACTCAGCCCGTCCGCCGCCACCGTATGCAGGACCTTGACTTTCGCTTTTTCAGCAGCGCCCGGCTTGCAGACCCGCCTTGGAGCCGGTCAGGCGGCTGCTTTCGTCGGACCTGCGGTAAATTTCCTGGACCAGCTGGGCATCATTTTCATAGGACACCCCCTCCATGAAGTGGGGCTTATAAAGGATGCTTTCTTCCGAGTTTTCCACCGTCCCGTATTTTGTCTCATAGGGGCAGCTCTTGATATATTGGAAGCCGCATTTTTCAATCACCCTGGCCGACTGCCGGTTCCACTGGAAATGCCCCACCAGGATGAAGTCCAGGCCGACCGTTTCAAAGAGGTACTTGATAACCGCCTTCACCGCCTCCGGCATCAGGCCCCTGCCCCAGTAGTCCTTGGAGAGGACATAGCCAATCTCCCGGCCCTTGAGGTTTTCCAGCTCCGGGTAACTCTCTTCATTGTACGTTTCAATTCCCAGAGAGCCGACGACCTTTCCCCGGTATTCCAGGGCAAAGGTGTGCTTTCCTGAGATAAAATGGGAGAGAATTTTCCGGGACTCTTCCCTGTTTTTATGGGGTGTCCACCCCGCCATCTGCCCCACGCCGTCCACTTTTGCGTAGGCATAGAAGTCCTCCAGGTCCGTCTCCCGCCAGGGCCGGAGCGTTAGTCTCTCCGTTTGCAGCGTTACATGGCTTAAATCAATGGGTGCATTCATCTTTCTACCTCCTGAAAATAAAAAAGCAGCGCAAGGTCTTCCCCGCGCTGCTTCTGCTTTGTTTCTCTTATCGAATTTCCCTCAAAATGTGTACGCCGACGGAAGCCCGATGCAATGCAAAAGCAGCGCGTTACCGGGCTCATTATTCCGCTGAACAGCATAAATCGCCATCGTCGTACCTCCTGAGGTTTTGGGATATCATAGCACATTTCCCCGGAATGTCAACAGGGAGTTTTTCAAACGTCCACGAACTGTCCCAGATGGAAGAAATACAGAACAGCCCGTTTGATTTTCTGGCTGTAGATTCTGGACAGGGCCTCTTTGTAGGTCTCCACCTGGAGTTTATACCGCTGGGTGACGGTGGGCAGGGTCTCGTCCGTTACGTAGTCCGTCTTAAAGTCCAGAACGGTAATGCCGTCGGGCTCTACGATGGCGCAGTCCACAACGCCCTGCAAAAGGACCTGTTCCCCATGGAGGCCGTGGCCGTATTTTTCTCCGTCATCCAGAATGGAGAACTTAAATTCCCGCAGAAGATTTCCCCCCAGGCGCAATTTCCAGCCCAGGTCCGTGGCAAAGAAGGCGGCAATCTGCCGGACATTGACGAGCTTTCCCTCCTCCTCGGTGAGAAACTGCTCCGCAGCCAGCCGGCGCAGCTCCTTGCGGATGCTTTTCTCGTCGCCGCAAGCCTCAAAGTGCAGGTACTGCATGGCCTTGTGCATGGCGCTTCCGTAGGCCCGGCCGTCCCGGCTGGGGGCGACAAAGCTGGGGGCGCGCCAGACGCGCAGGGGCTTTGGCTCCTCCGGGGCATCCTGGGCGGCCTCCAGGTCCTTGTCCCGGCCCTTTCGGGCGGTGGCCGTCTGCTTGGAGGGGGCCTGGGTGGCCGCCCCATAGGGGTAGACATACCCCAGGCTCGCTTTCAGCTGCTCCAGTGCGTTTTCCGGCATGGCTTTCCGCACCGGGGCCGTCTGGACCTCCTCGTTTCCCGGAAGCAGGTTCTCCCCGGGAATCACCCGGACCAGCCAGGGGTACTGGGTATCCATGGAAACGGCGTGGCTTCCCGCGGCGTTTCGCAGCTGCCCAGCCTCCGGGCGGTTCAGCGCCGCCTGGAGGACCCACCGGGAAAAGCTTCGACCCTCCCCGCTCTGGGCTTTCACCCCCCGGACGGCCAGCTCCTCCCCCAGGGACAGGAGCCCATCCTCCTTGGCAGAGACCGAGGTCATAATCAGTCGGTCCTTGGGCCGGGTCATGGCCACATAGAGAATCCGCATCTCCTCGCTGACCGTCTCCCGGCGAAGTTCCTCGGCAATGGCCAGCTTTCCCAGGGAGGGGTAGCGGATGCGCCGGGCTTCGTCCGCAATCTGCACCCCCAGGCCCAGCTTTTTGTGGCACAGGAGCTGGTCCATGCTGTCGCTGATATTGAACTTCCGGGACAGGTCGCACAGGAACACCACCGGGAATTCCAGGCCCTTGGAGCTGTGGATGGTCATCAGGCGCACCGCCCCAGGGTCCTGATTGGCAGACTTCGAAAGGCCCTTTTCCTCCCGCCGTTCCAGATGGTCCAGGAACCGCTCCAGGGTGCACAGCTGCCCCTGCTCAAATTCCGCAGCCAGGAGGTAGAACTGCCTTAAATTCTCCTTGGCCCCGTCCCCGCCAGAGCCCGCGGCATAGATGCCGTCTAAGTTGGTCTCCAGGAAAATCTGTTCCAGCAGCTGGGTAAGGGTCTGCATTCTAGCAAGGCCCCGGAAGTGGTCCAGCTTCTCCAAAAAGTCCCTTGTCTTCGGGCTGCTGCTTTCCAAAAGGGCATCAAAGAAGCAGCCGTCCTTTTTTCCGCCCCGAATCACCGCCAAATCGTCCGCCGTAAACCCAAACACCGGGCTTGCCAGCGCCGCCAGAAGGGGGATATCCTGCCTTGGGTTGGAAATCGCCTGCAGCAGGGACCGGAGTGCCCCCACCTCCGGGGTTTTCAGAATGTCCCCGTCGGCATCGGTGCAGCAGCGAATTCCATAGGCCGCCAGGGCCTTGCTGTATTCCCCGGCGCTGTTCTTGGTCGAGCGCAGCAGAATTACAATGTCCTCCGGTGTCACCGGCCGGAGGCCGTCGCCGTCCCGCACCACCGTACCCTCATCCAGCATCCGCCGGATGCGCCGGGCTACAAACACGGGCTCTGTTTTGTCCTTCGCCGCGCCGGTAAGCACCCACAGCTCCACCGCCGGGTCCGGCAGGGGCTTGTGGGGCACTCCCTCCACCAGCTCCTCCTCCGGGCCGTAGTGGAGCCCCCCCACCTGGGGAGACATGCACTGGCGGAACACATGGTTCACCGCCTCCACAATCTCCGGACCGGACCGGAAATTCCGATTCAGCAGCACCTTCCGCCCCTGCCCGGCCCGGGCCGTCTCCACAGGGACATAGGTATTGTACTTGTCCAAAAAGATACCGGGCTCCGCCTGCCGGAACTGGTAGATGGACTGCTTTACGTCTCCGACCAAAAAGCAATTGTGCTTTTGGCCCGTGAGACTTCCGAAAATGGCATCCTGGACCCCGTTGGAATCCTGGTATTCATCCACCATGACCTCCCGGAACCGTCTGCCCACCTCCAGGGCGACGCTTGTAGGGCCGGACCGATTTTCGCCCAACAGCAGGTCCAGGGTCTTATGCTCCAAATCGCTAAAGTCCAGCACATGCCGCTGGCGCTTCAGGCTGCTGTAGCGCTCATCAAACCGGCGCACCAGATGCACCAGTCCCCGCTGGACCTGGACGGTTTTTTCCATATCCTGCCGAATCTCCCCGGAGGTCTGGGCGAAAAGCTTTTCCTTTGCCTGCAGGTCCTGCTTAAAATGATTCCGCACCGCCTTAACCGTATCCCGGGCATCCAAATCGATGTTCTTGGTAGGAAAGCGCAGGCTGCCGTAGTTCAGGCCAATGCGCGCCACCGCCTCATCCCAGGTCCGGCTCTCCCGCAGGTGCCTTGCCTGGGCAATCAGCCCCGTGAGGTGCTCACACACCTTGGGCCAGTCTCGGCTCAGCTCCAGGCACCGCTCCAGATAGGGAATCCGACCGTCCAGCCACAAAAACAGGTCCTCCAGAAGCGTCTTACCCCACAGCGTCTCGGCGGCATCCTCCCAGGGGGCGGAGGCCAGCTCCAGGCAGCTATTCAGCCACCCCTCCGGGTCCGGATTGCACCGGGCCTTTTCGTAGACCTTTAAAACAATCTCCTCCAGTTGCTTATCACTGCGGCCCAGGCCCTGGCTGTCAGAAAAGGTGCAGAAATCCGGGTCCTCCTCCAAGCTTTCGTAGGCATCGTTTAGAAGGCTTTCCAATGCCTGCTGCTGCAGCTCCCCGGCGGCGGACTCATCCGCCACCCGAAAATCCCCGTCCAGCCCCAGCCGGTAGGCATACTCCCGCAGCAAATCCCCACAGAAGCCGTGGACGGTGGAAATCTTGGTTAAGTACAATAGCTGCAGCTGCTTTTGCAGCCGCTTATTTTCCGGGTCCAAGGCAATGCGATCCGTGAGCTTGTCCGCGATTTTCATTCTCAGCTCTGCCGCCGCCGCCCGGGTATAGGTGATGATTAAGAATTCATCCAGGTCCGCAGGATCTGTGGGGTCTGTCAGGTAGGACAGGAGCCGGTCTACCAGGACCTTGGTCTTTCCGGAGCCCGCCGCCGCGCTGACCAGCAGATTTCCGCCCCGGTTTGTAACCGCCAGCGCCTGTTCCGGTGTCAGCTTCTCAGCCATGGTCTTCCTCCTTTTCTACCGTCTCCCAGAATTCCTTTTGGGAGATGCCCTTAAAGTCCCGCTTTTCCTCCGCCTGGCACATGGCCCCATAGGGGCAGAACTGGCAGGGGTCAAACACATTCCGCCGGATGTAGGGGTCCGGCTCCACACAGCCGGAGGCCACATCCTCCACGCAGTCTTTAAGCCTTTCGAACACAAAGCGCCGCAGCATTTTCATCTGCTCCCGGTCCGCCCGAAACGTCTTGGAAAGAACCTTTCGCTCCCCGTCTTCCGGCTCCATGGCCTCCAAAACCGCCCGGTCCTCCAAAAGCAGACCGCTGCGCTGCCAGTTTTTCTTCCGCTCCTCCCGGATGGTCTTTTCATCCCCCTGGCCCTGGACGGTGGTGTAGGGCACCCGGGCAGGGAAATATTCCACACCGGCGCTGTAGCTGCGCTTGCCGAAGTACTCCGCCCCCTCCTGCTCCAGTGCAAAGAGGTAAATGAGCATCTGCATGCCCACGCCCTGGGTCACATCGCACAGGTCGAAGCTCTTTTTGCCGGTTTTGTAGTCCACCACCCGGAAATAGGGGCTTCCCGGGCCCTGCCACAGGTCTACCCGGTCGATTTTTCCCTGCAAAACCGCAGGCATGGCTTCGTTGGGAATGGAAATAAAAGGCAGGTCCCCCTGGGGCCCAAAGGCCACCTCCACCCCCACAGGGCGGAACTGCCCCGTGTGGAGCTCCTGCCACAGCTCCTCTACAATGAGCCTCAGCTCCTGCTGGTTGCGCTCCATAATCCGCTTTACCCGCCGGGAATCCAGCACCCGCAGCCGCTCGTCCCGGTAGCGCCGGGAGAGCGCCTCGGCAATGATCTGGGTTTCCTCCAGGCTCACTTCCCCGAAGCCTCCCAGCTCGTTCACCTGCCGCACCGTATCCTCCAGCACCGCATGGACAAAGGTGCCAAATTCCGCCGGGTCAATCTGGGCAGGCTTGCGCTCCTTGGCCTTCAGGCCGTATTTCAAAAAGTACAGCAGCCTGCACTCCCCCTGGGTATCCACCTGGGAGGCCGAAAGCCGCAGGGTCTTTCCATAGAGCCCCTCCAGGGCGGGCTTTGTCACCGTGCCGAGACAGTAGTCCCGGCGGCGGAGGGTATCGAGATAGCTCCCCTCCGCCCCCAAAGCAAAAGCCTCGTCCTCCCGGTTCCACCGGGCAAGCCAGGTACCCGCCTCCTCCGGGCCGGCCCCGGCAAATTCCAGGCCGTCTGTCGCTATCTCCGCTTTCCCCGCCATCTGCTCCAGGCGCTTCAACAGGTACGAGGGCTGCTCGTCCCCGCAGAAGACCCGGATGCCCGCCCGGGCACCGGAGAACACCCCGTAAATTTCCGCAAATTCCTCCTGGATGCCCTCCAGCGCGCCGCCGGTCAGGGGCACCCCCAGCTTCCGCAGAGCCACCCGCTCCTGGTCCGTCAAAACGCCCTTGGAGCCGGAATAGCTGGGCAGCGCCCCCTCCTTGGCACCCAGCAGCAGCAGGTATTTTCCCGCATGGCACCGTAGGGCCGACACCGTGCCCATCTGCACCGCGTCCAGCACCGGCGGGATGGTACCCACATCGTACTGGCTCAGCAGAAGCCGCAGAAGCCGCAGAAACTGCTCCGGCTCCCAGTGGGTCTGCCCCAAAACATCGTACATCTGCTCCAGAGCGGACACCAAAATCTCCCACAGCTGGTTGAGAATTTGGGCCTCCCGGTTTTCGCCCCGGTCGTCCAGCTTCCGCGCCAGGGCCTGCAGGCGCTGCTCCATCTGGATTTCCCCTAAGAAGCGGTACAGAGCCAGCACCTGGGTGGACAGGTTCTTTCCGTTTTCCATGCCCCGCTGCAGCCGTTCCAGGGGCTCTGCCACCCGGGCACGGAGAACATTCAGCTGTTCCAGAAGAAGCCTGTCTTCCTCCTTCATGGGCTCCCCCGCCAGCTCCTTTTGCAGGCCCTGGGGGTGCTTTTCCCAGGGGGAAAGCCAGAGCTTTCCCCGGATGCTCCACAGGTAGGCATAGTTTTCCACCAAATCGCATTCGTCCGGACTCAGCGGCGACAGGGCAGACCGCAGATATTTCTGCATGGCCTTGGGCTCCAGCTCCTGGGCAGCCTCCAGCGCCGCCAGGCCCGTGGCAATGACGCTTTTTTGCAGAATATCCTCGGTACCGGCCTGGTACACGGGGATGCCCATCCGTCGGAAAATCAGCCCCACAGGCCCGGCATACGCCGCCAAATCGGTAACCACCAGGGTGATATCCCGGTAGCGGCACCCGGCCCGGACCAGGCCCACGGTCTCCTGCGCCGCCGCCAGAACCTCCTGCCACAGGCCGTCGGCCCGGTAGGTTTTCAAAACATCTCCGGCAAAGCCCTCCGGAATAGGGCCCTGGAACAGCCGTTTCCCCACCCAGGACAGGGGCGTATCCGGGGCGGGCACCGAGACGATGTCGAGCCCGACCCCCAGGCGCTTGACGATTCGCACCAGCTCCCCGGCGGTCTTCCCCGGCTTTTCAAAGGCCAGACGCTCGGAATCCACCGTGTCGCAGTTGAGGGCCACGGTCACCAGGGGGCTGACCTGAATCAGGTGCTCCAAAATGGCCAGATTCTGCCGGGTGAAATCCGGGAAGCCGTCTATGTAAAACACATGCTCCTGGCCGTAATCGCAGATTTCCAGCTTTTCCAACAGCCAGTTCATCTGGTCTCTGGGGTCCCGCCTGCCCTGGGCGCAGAGGCCGTCATAGGCCTCCATGACCATGGAAAGCTCCTCCAGCTTCTGGGCAAAGCTGCCATCCGCAGCCTCCGCCGCCGCATTCAGGTCCTCCGGGGTGATGCAGCAGCGCTTGAATTCGTCCACCGCGTCCACCAGTTCCTTTAAAAACTCCGGCTTGCTCTCCAGTGCCGCATAGGCCTTCAACCTGCTGGCAAGCTGCCGGGTGGCCGCGGCCATGGCAACCACCCGGCCGCCGTTATCCAGACACGCCTGCCCGGCGCAGCCCACGCTGTCCGCCACACTTCGGCACATCCGGCTAAAGGACAGCACCTCAGCATACCGGCTGGCATGGTCTCCCGCCGCGGCACAGAGCGCCCGCTCCATCTCGTGGCTCACAAGCTCCGGCACCAGCAGTACCCGGCCTTCCAGCCCTTGGGCCACATCCCGGCGGATTTCCTCCAATATTCGCTCCCGCAGGACCTTCCAATCCGTCCCCAACAGCAGCCGCAGCATACCACCGCCCCTTTCTTCTATCTCAGCGCTTCCAATTTTTTGACAATCCAGTTCTCCGCCTGACCCAGCTTTTCCAGGAAGTAAAACCGAACCTCCTTTGTGGAGCCGGACCAGGCCTCCTCCGTCTCCCCGTAGCACAGTCTGGGGAACACCACGCCCCACCAGTTGTGCCCCTGCCCCGCTCCAATGGTCAGGCGCAGGGTCTGGTAGGCCCCCGCGGGCAGGACGCAGTCCTCCCCCTGACGGGTTTCAAAGCACTCCCGCCGGAAGGTAAGCGTCGCCCCGTCGGAAATTCCTTCCGCCTTTAAGGTCTCTTCCGCCGCCGCTTGCAGGCCTGGCAGTGCCCGCTCCAGGTCTTCCCGGGGCACGGACTCCAATTCCTTCAAAACCGCGTCCCGGACCAGGAGCTTAACCCGCTGGTCCTCCCGGCTGTCCGAGGCCGCCACCACATGCAGCCGCACCACATCCCGCTCCAAAACAAGCTTTTGCGCCGCCAAGGCCCCCAAAAGGAAGCAGGCCGCCGCCAACAGCAGAGAACCGAAAAGTTTTTTCATAAAGAACACCGCCCAGACAAATTTATAGCAAGTCTGGACGGTTTCATCAGGTTTTATACAGCTTACACGGGCTTTGCCAGGAAAATCTGAGGATAATTCTCTTGAAGCATATTGCACACCACCGCGCCGTACTCAAAGCTCGGCATAATGGCAAACACGGCGCTGCCGGAGCCCGTCATCTGTTGGCACAGGGCCCCGTAGCTATTGCAGATGGACTTGATGTAGTTGAGCTCCAGGTGGTCATTGGTAACCACAGGGTCAAAAACATTGTATACGTTTTCCGCCACCTTGTTCAGATCCCCCGTCAGGAGTGCCGTCTCCATGGCCCGGTTGTCCGGGTGATGGGGAATGGCTACGGTGTCGATTTTCTTATATAGCTCCGGGGTAGATACGGAGAACTCCGGCTTGCACACCACAAAGACGCACTCCGGAATGTCCGGCAGCTTCCGCAGCCGCTCTCCCCGGCCCTCTACCATGGCCGTACCGCCGATAACGCAGAAGGGCACATCGCTGCCCACCTGTGCTCCCAGCTCCGCCAGGGCCAGAATGGACAGAGGCGCTCCAAAGTGCCGGTTCAGCGCCCGCAGCACCGCCGCCGCGTCCGCGCTGCCGCCGCCCAGCCCCGCCCCGGAGGGGATGCGCTTGGTAATGCGGATGGCAAGGCCGTCGGGGTCGAAATGCATGGCATCGCAGTAAACCTTCGCCGCCTTCCATGCCAGATTCTCGGGCCCGCAGGGAATATCCTCCCGGGAGCACTCCAAAACCCAGGGCTTCCCAGTGCCCACGTCGATTTCCACATCGTCCCGGACGGAAATGGTCTGCATAACGCTTTGCAGGTCATGGTAGCCATCCTCCCGCTTTCCCAGAACATCCAGGGTCAGATTGACCTTGGCAAAGGCACCTTCATAAAGAGTTGTCATTGTAACCGCGCTCCTTTGTCTTTTTGCCCTATTATAGCGGATTTGGGTAAAAAAAGCAACGGCCTAATATTTCCCGGGAAACGGGGCACACTAGGCATATCTCAGAAATAGGAGGTTTTTTTATGGATATGGTTGCCCTGATTCTGGCGGTCATCGGCTGCGTCAACTGGGGGCTGGTGGGCATCTGCCAATTTGACCTGGTTGCCTGGCTCTTTGGCGGGTCCGGAAGCGTCCTAAGCCGGATTATCTACACCCTGGTAGGCCTTGCCGGACTGTGGTGCATCACCTTTTTCTTCCGGAAAGCGGCCTTTCAGGACGCGGAGTGACAAAAATCCCGGCAAGCCTTTGCGTCTGCCGGGATTTTACAGATATGAAAATGAGCGGCGGCACTCCCAACAATCCATTTCCTTCGGATTGCTGCAGGACTGCCGCCGCATTCTTTTCGATTAGTACTTCACCCGCACCACGCAGGTGACGGTCTGACCGTCATACTTGGCGGTAATTTTGGCTACGCCTCTGCCCATGGCGGTGACGACACCGTTGCGGACCATGGCGATGCTGGAATCGCTGGTGGACCAGGTTACATCCTCGGCCTTCAGGTCGCAGTCCAGCTCCAATGTGGTATAAACACCCAGACGGCCGAAGGTAATATCGGTCTTTTTCAGCTTCAAGGTGGTATTTCCGGCGGAAGTGGCTTCCGTTGCTTCCTCGGTGGGTGCCTCTGTTGCCTCGGTGGTGGGCTGGGTCTCCTCGATGGCCACGGTAACGGGGCACTTAAGGGTCTGGTCGCCACAGGTAATGACCACGTTGGTAGTGCCGTTACCAACCGCCGTCAGGCAGCCGTCGGAATTGACGGTGACCACGCTCTCATCCTCCGAGCTGTAGCTCAGGGTGTCGGTGGTGTCCTCGGGGGTAACTACCACATGCAGCAGCCACATCTGACCGGCAGAGGTCAGGTTTTCCACGGCGCTGGGCATGGCAAGGCCGGTGCAGGGGACGGTGGGGGCCTCGGTGGTCTCGGTGGCCATGGTTTCGATGGTCTCCGCTACCACGGTGGGAGAGGTGGTCTCCGTCTTACCCGCCGCCTTCTTCCCGGGCAGCAGGAACTTTACCGCCAGGAAGCCGGTGGCCAGCAGCACCAGGGCGATGAAAATCACCAGGACCACTACAAGGCCCGTATTGGTCTTCTGGGGCTCCTCGTCGTCGGGTGCGGAGGAATAGTAATCCGTGTCGTCATCCTCGGCGCTGACAGAGGCGGAGCGGTCCCTGTTGGCCTCGTCGAAGTCAAAAACCCGTCTGCCGGGCTTCTGCTTGCCGCTGTCGGCTTCCAGCTCCTTGGTGATATCCTCTACATTGAAATTTTCCAATTCCGCAGGGTCCACCGCAGGCTCCGCCGCGGCCCCATCCGGCCGCCAGCCGCAGATTGGACAGCAGGGGGCCGTATCCTGAAACGCGGTGCCGCAGACTTCACATGTGATCCGATTCATGGTAATTCCTCCTTGTGGGAGCTTGACTGCCATTTTTTCCCGCAGAATCGTCTCCCCCAGATATATTCTCTCTATTATTGACGAATTATACCACCTTTCTTTTTAGAAAACAAGAGCCTATGTGTAAATATTCTACAAACCAGTGCAGGAATTTTAAGAATCCTCAGGAAGATTCTTCTTTTTACAGTTCGCACGCAAAAAGAATATTGATTTTTCGTCAGTTTTATCTTATGATAGATGGGTTAAGGAGGCGAATTTTATGTCTGAATCCAATTTGGTATCTCCTCTTCTGGATGGTTTTGCCCTGGGCGCGCCCATGAGCAACCGTCCCGGCGTGTGCTGCTGCCCCGCCATGAAAGAGGGGTCCGATCAAAAATATATTGTCAAGATCCTGTCCGTTCCCCCCTCCCAGACCCAGCTGGACGCGCTTCTGGTGACGGGAGCGTACAAGGACCCCGCCGCCGCCCTGGACTACTTCCGCCAGCAGGCGGACGATGCCGCGGCAGAGGCGGAATTTCTGCAGAGCATGGCAGCGCTGGACGGCTTCCAGGCCTATGACGGCTGGCAGGTAACCCCCATGAAGAAAAACCGGCTGGGTTACCATGTCTATCTCGTGAGCAAGTATTCCAGAACCCTGGAAAAGAATCTGCGCCGAACCGCCATCACCCACCTGCAGGCGGTAAACATGGCCCTGGACCTGTGCGGGGCACTGTCCCTGTGCCGTCGGGCCGGGCACCTGTATGTGGACTTAAAGCCCACAAACGTGGTGCTGGACGAAACCGGCCACTACCGCATCGCGGACCTGGGCTTTGTCTCCACCCGGTTTTTGAGCTATACCTCCATGCCGGAGAAGTATTTAAGCCCCTACAGCGCCCCGGAGACCCAGGACCCCATGGCGACCCTGAACCAGACGGTGGATACATACGCCTTAGGGCTGATTCTCTACCGAATCTACAACGGTGGCAAGCTCCCCGAGCTTCCGGAGGACCCCCAGCAGCCCCTGGAGGCACCCGCCTATGCCGACGAGGCCATGACGGCCATCATCCTCAAAGCCCTGTCCCCCGCCCCGGAGGACCGCTATCAGGACCCCGCGGACTTTGGGAAAGCCCTGGCAGACTACCTGCAGACCGCCGCCCCCACAGACGAGCCCATCGCCCCGCCGGTTCCCGAGGCTCCCCAGGCACCTGTTAAGGAGTCGGAGGACACGGCTGCCGACACAGCGGAAGCCACATCCGCCCCGGTGGAGACAGTGGTGGAAGCAGCGCCCCAGGAGCCCGTACCCACCGCTTCCGCGCCGGAAAGCGGTGCGGAGGACGACACGTTCCGGATTTCCGATTTTACCGACCCGCTGACGGATGTTACCGATTTTACGGAGACGGAAGAGACCCTTTCGGCGCTGGATGACATTCTTCCCGGCAGCTTTGACGTGGTGCCGGAGGCTGCCGCATCCCAGGCATCCGTTTCCGACTCCACCATCCGCATGGACTTCCCGGAAGGCAGTGCTTCCCAGCCCGACGAAAGTGTGCTGAACCAGGGCACCGTCCGCTTCTCCCCTGCCGGTGCCGCCGTGCAAGAGCCGGAGGACGACGTGGTGTTCCCGGTCATCACCCCCAAAACCGAGGACAGCTTCGACCTGGACAGCGAGCTGGACTCCGTAAAGGACCTGCTGAAAACCCCGAAATACCCCGAAATGAAGCCCCATCCCGTCCGCAAGCCCGTCATGCAGAACGTGACCCCCGTGGACGTGGAGAAAAACCGGCGTGGGAAAGCACCCCTGGTGATCACTCTGCTGCTGGTGCTGGCCGTGGGTGTCGGATTCTTCTTCAACTGGTTCTATCGGAATTTCTACCTGCTCACCGTCACCAGCATTTCCGTCACCGGCACCCAGGATGAGATGACCGTCACCCTGAACACCGATGCCGCCGACAGTCTGCTGACCGTCTCCTGCACGGATGCCTACGGCAACACCATGACCTCCCCGGTCTCCGGCGGAAAAGCCGTATTTACCGGTTTGAGCCCCAATGCGCTATACAATGTGCTGGTCAATGTAGACGGGCTGCACAAGCTCACCGGGCAGATTTCCGACGTATTCACCACCGAGGGGCAGACGGAAATCGTCTCCCTCACCGCCGTCACCGGTCAGGAGGAGGGCAGCGTCCTTCTGAGCCTGACCATCTCCGGCCACGAGCCCGAGGGCTGGATTGCCTCCGCCGCCTGCGAGGGCGAGGACAATGTGATGCAGAACTTCACCGGTCACTCCGTCACCCTGAAGGGCCTGCGGGTAGGCAAGGAATACACCATCCGCATCACCACCTCCGACAATTCCCAGCTGGCCGGGCAGACCAGCATAAAATACACCGTCCTGAGCCTGATTTCCGCCAGCAATCTGGATGTAATTTCCCGGCTGGACGGAGACCTGACCATCGGCTGGGACGGCCCCGCCACCCCGGTAGCGAGTTGGACCGTTCGGTGCTACTCTGACGACTACGACGAAACCCAGACCGTCACCGGAACCATCGCCACCTTCCGGGGCACCAGCAACGACAAGGCCTATACCATCGAGGTCACCCCCGCCGGTATGACCCAGCCCACCCGGCTGAATATCTCCGCCAACCCCATCACCATCACCGCCTTTGATGTGACGGAAAACGATGAGGGCGGCTTGGATGTCAGCTGGAGCTTTGACGGAAAGGCCCCCGCCGACGGCTGGCTGCTGATGTACGCCATGGGCAGCTCCACCTCCTCCAGCGTCATCAAGTGCAGCGAAGCCAAGGGCACCATTGCCCCGAAAGTCCCCGGGACCACCTACAATCTGACACTGCAGCTGACAGACGACACCTCCATTTTCGGCGGCACCCAGAGCTACACCACCGCCGCCCCGGAAGGCTTCTCCACCCAGGGGCTCTCCGCGGATAAAATCACCTCCAAGCTGCTGAAAACCCCCGGCACTTCCTGGCTGGCGGACAATGTCAAATCGGAGGACTATACCAATTCCTTCCGGTCCGGGGACAACCTCTCCATGGTGCTGGAGGCCACCGTCAAGTTCTATGTCCAGCATGAGGATATCAGCGTCATGTATGTCTATCGGGACAGCGACGGCAACCCCATTCCAAGCCTGATTTCCACAGAGACTCTGGACTGGTACGACCTGTTCTTTGACGGCAACTACCAGCTGGGCGAACTGGACCTGCCCAAGGCCCCTACCGAGGCCGGAAGCTACTCCATCACCGTCTACTTCAACGGCTCCCCCGTGGCAAGCAACAATTTCACCATTTCCTGATAAACAGCAAGCCCCCACAGAGGATATCAAGGCCTGATACCCTTTGCGGGGGCTTTTCTCTATTCCAGCGCCTGCCGCAGCTTGCCCAGCGCTCTTTTTTCAATGCGGGAAATATAGCTCCTGCTGATGCCCAGCTTTTCCGCCACCTGCCGCTGCCGCAGCGGCACGCCGCCACCCAGCCCATAGCGCAGCACCACAACCTGCCGCTCCTGCTCTGTCAGGCATCGCTCCACCGCCCGCCGCAAAAGTCCAACCGCCTCCCGCCCGCTGACCTCCTCCAAAAGGTCGCAGTCCTCCGATATCACATCCATCAGCGCCAAAGGTGCCCCATCCGCCCCGGTCTCAATATAGTCGGACAGAGAAACATCCTGCGCGCTTTTCCTCTGGGAGCGGAAGTACATCAAAATCTCATTTTCCACACACCGCGCCGCATAGGTCGCAAGCCTGGCCCCCTTGGAAGCGTCAAAGGTGGTAATGCCCTTGATAAGCCCAATGGTGCCAATGGAAATCAAATCCTCCTGGTCGGAGGTTTGGGCGTAGTACTTTTTCATCACGTGCGCTACGAGCCTTAGATTTCGCTCCACCAGAATATTTCTGGCCTCCATATCTCCCTGGGAGGAGCGTTCTAAGTAGTACCGTTCCTCCTCGGCACTCAATGGCTTTGGAAAGCTGCCGGAGTGGAGCTGTAGGGAGTAAAACAGGCCGCTGAGCAGCAGCCAGACGCTTGCAAACATACATCTTCACCTCAGCACTACCCTATTCTCCATTTCCCACGGATATTCCGACGGGGACAGGCCAAATTCTCTGTATCCTCCGTTTTTGAATTGCCCCACCGGCCAGGAACCTGCACGACAGGATACAGACTTTGAAAACGGTATATTGAATCTATCGGGTTCTGGGTCTATGAAAAACCGCCACCCCGATTTACGGTCGGGACGGCGGTTTTTGTGTGCGCATGGGTTTTCAGATATTGTTCCGCATTCTAATGAGGGGCATACCCTATGCTTGATCCTTGCTGGGCAATAATGAGATTGATGGGTCAGTAGAATTGGCGTAAGTATGAAGCATATCCGCATCCGCAAAAAATCTTTCTATTATTTGATTTTCGAAAACAGTTGCAAAAAAAACGCTGTAATGATATTCTAATAAAAAGCAACGATACAATCAGGAATAGAGCGATTGCTTGATTATTTTGGGAGAGAGGGGATGTTTTCATTTGAACGAAAACAAAATGGCTATAAAAAAGCAAACTGTCATTGAAGTTGCTGAGGAACTATTCTTGACACAAGGGCTGGTCGCAACAGAAATGAAAGAAATTGCTGAACGCGCTTTGATCAGCCGCAGCACCCTATACAGAATGTTTGATTCACGGGAATCTTTGGCTTTTTATGTAGCCGATAAGTGTCTACATGAACTCTTTGACATTAAACCTCTAGATACTTACGGAGTTAACAAAACAGGATTTGAAATACTCTGTGCCTACACCAATGATTTAGTCGGTATTATGGTGGAAAAGAGGCGCTATTTAAAATTTCTTAGTGAATTTGACCACCTGTTTATGGGCGATTATCCAGATACTCCGGAAGCACGCAAGTTTATAGAATTCAATCAGCAGCGCCATGATCGCAAAATGCTGATGGACATTTTGTCCATCGGTGTAAAAGACGGAAGTATTCGAAATGACATCGACATCAACATGCTGGAACTCGCAATTGGCAATACCCTTCTTGGCGTTGCGCAGCGCATTGTCGTTCGAGAAGAAAACTACCTGCAGGAGTATGGTTACGGTCAAGAAATACTGTATGCTGTTATTGAATTGATATTAAACGGCGTGTGCGCTTCGTATACATCGGCACCCTGATTTGATTATTATACAAAAAAGCATTCTTCTTTTTAGTAGTAATTTACAAAAAATAATGTTCGCGCAAAATGAATATTGACACACATGTCTCATTGTGATAAGTTTAATTCAGAAATGAGACACGTGTGTCATTTTTATAACGATGTCTCATAAAAGTTTGTAAGTATCAAGGAGGCACAAATTATGAAAAAGCTCACAAGTACATTGCTCGCGGTATGTATGCTGATTCTGATGCTGTCTGGCTGTCAGTCGTCCACTAAGGCCACCACAGCAGCCACAGATGATACCATCACGCTGACCTATTGGGATGGATGGGCAGATGCCGGAACGGAGCCCACTGCGGCTGCGGTATCCTATGCACTTGCCGAATGGGAGAAGGAACACCCCAACGTCAAAATCGTTGTTGATCACACAACATCAACTTCCGGCTCGTACAAAACCAAGATCAAGACGGCACTGTCCTCCGGAGAAGCACCTGATGTATTCCTAATGAGTAAGGGCGCTTTCGCACAGCCTTATATTGATGCCGGAAAGCTGCTGGAACTGAATACTTATCTGGATGGTAAGCTGGACAACTTGAATGATGGCGTTATCGAAACCGCCTCTGTTGACGGCAAAATCTATGGTGTTCCTTTCAATATGCACGTAAACGGCATTTACTGTAACACCGAACTGTTTGAAAAATATAACATTGACTATCCCACCACTTGGGATGAAATGATTGATGTATGCCAAAAATTTAGCGAGCAGGGTGTAACTGCTATTGCAATGGGCAATAAAGAGCTGTGGCAGGCTATTCAGCTATTCGAGCCGATGATGCTAAGTGAAGGCGGCTACGACTACTGTATGAAGACCATCAACAGGGAAGCTTCTTTTGACAGTGAGGTCACCGTCAAAGCTGCCAGTATTTTGCTGGAATTGGCAAAGACCGGTTCCTTCTCTAAGGGCGTGTCTGGTCTGACCTTCACTGAAGGCGCTGCTGAATTTGCTCAGGGAACTGCCGCAATGGCTATTTGCGGTACCTGGGGACTGGCAACATATGAAGACGAATCTGCAGCAGTAAAAGGAAAGGTTAAAATCATCCGCTTCCCCAGCAATGAAAATACCGCAGAAGTCGTTATGCAAGCAGGTCCTTATGAGTACTTTGCAGTCAATCCTAATTGTGAGCACCCCAAAGAAGCAGCCGATTTTGTTTTGTTCATGAGCCAAAAGATTTCTGCCTACTGCTTTGAAAACGGCTTAGGCTTATCCGTTTGGAAGCTGGATAACGTTCAGACCAACAGCGAGCTCTTCCAGCAGGCTCTTGACGAGGCTTCTGCCGCAACCAAGTTCATGTCTGGTTGGGACTTCTTCTTTGACAGTGATGTGGCAGTGGATTATATGAACCTGGTCTCCATGCTGATGCTCAATCAAACTACTGCCGAAGAATTTGCAGCACAGCTGCAGCAGATCAATACAAAGTAATGTAGTTCACGGTTGCAACTGAACGGCACGGACAGAAAGGAAAGAAGTGATACAATGAGAAAAGTCATGTCCGACAAACGGGCCATCGCAGTCTTCATTTTACCGGCGTTGCTTGTATACACGATTTTTGCGATATACCCGGTTATTATGTCTGGATATTACAGCCTGTTAGACTGGAATGGCGTCGGTGATGCAAAGTATATCGGTTTTCAAAACTATGTGAAACTCTTTGTTGGTAACAAAGATGGTTTTGTTGATGCGTTACTCAATTCGTTTATTCTGGCTTTTTTGTCCGTGTTCGTCCAGTTGACACTATCTTTGATTCTGGCTCTGGCAATCACCCATCCGAAGGTCAGGAAACAGGAGAAATTCTATCGCACAGTCTTTTTCCTGCCGGCAATTGTATCAACGGTAATTATCGCCGAATTGTGGAAAAAAATCTACCATCCCTCTTATGGTTTGCTGAACAGTTTCCTGGCCCTCATCGGGCTGGGAAGCTGGCAGCGGGAATGGCTGGGAGATACGAACACAGCCCTGATGGCCGTATTTATCCCCATAGTTTGGCAGTATATCGGTAACCATATGCTTATGATGTATTCCGCAATTACAGGTGTACCGGATGAATTATTGGAAGCAGCAAGTCTTGATGGCGCTTCTTATCTGCAAAGATGTATTTGGGTGACCATACCGATGATAAAAGACATGATCATTGTTTGCGTGACATTTGCCATCGTTGGCTCGCTGAAAGTGTTTGACCTGGTATATGTTATGACAAACGGCGGTCCGCTTCATGCGACAGAAGTTCCTGGAACATTGATGTATACCAGTATCTTTATGAAGAATCAGTACGGATATGGCAGCGCCATTGCGGTGTTTATTGTCCTTGAATGCATCATCTTCACCCTGATATCCCGCTGGTTTTTACAGAAAGCATTTGGGAATGATTCAGCAACCGTTGATAGTCATCGAGGAGGGAAAACAGAATGAAACAGAGCGAAACGGCAAAAAGCAAAACGTCTCCCAGTTATATTGTATTGACGGCCATCTTAATGATAGTTGCAGCGGTGCAAATCTTTCCTTTTTACTGGATGCTCACCTTTTCACTAAAAAGCAATAACGAAATCTACGGAGGCAATATTGCGGGACTTCCAAAAACACTTCATTTTGAAAACTATGTAAAAGCCTTTTCAACAGGAAATATCGGGGTATATCTAAAAAACAGTATCATCGTCACAGTTGTCACGATCATCTTCGTGTCATTGCTGGCGTGTATGGCCGCATATGCAATGCTGCGCATGGAATGGAAATTGCAGAAATCCGTTTTCGGGCTTTTCCTGATTGGATATATGATCCCCATGCATGCGACACTGCTGCCGCTGATGAAATTGCTGGGTAAAATCGGCTTTCTGAATTCTCGGCTAGCGCTGATTTTGCCGTACATTGCATTCGGCCTTCCGTTTGCAATATACATCATGTCCGGCTTTATCCGCACGATTCCTCGGGAGTTGGAGGAAGCCGCGTGCCTGGACGGTTGCAACATTTTCCAGATATTTTTCCACATTATCATTCCCCTGTTAAAGCCAGCTATATCAACAGTTGTAATTTTTACATTTCTTAGTGCCTGGAACGAACTGATGTTAGCAATGACTTTTGTCAATGATGCACAAAAGAAAACATTGACCTATGGAATCATGTCTTTTGAAGGACAGTATGCTGTCGATTGGGGCACTGTTGGTGCCGGGCTTTCGATTGCCACCATTCCTGTCCTCATTATCTACTTGATTTTCGCAGAAGCTTTTCAAAAAGGTATTGTTGCCGGTGCGGTGAAATCCTGACAGCAGAACACACTATCCACGATGTCTATAACAACATTCAACAATAGGAGGATATCATTATGAACCCATGGAGCCCCAACAGTCCGCTAAGCGGAATGCCCATCATTAAGGATGGGGTGCATTCGAGACGTGAATCAAGCTATGACCGCACTGGCGCAAATAGGGATTTCGTGCGCATAGAAACCGGCGAAGCTGCTACTCTGTGTGATATTGACGGCTGCGGCTGTATTAAGCATATTTGGATGACAGCTTTTTGCCAAGCTCCGCAGTTCCTTCGCAAGCTGGTGCTGGAAATGTATTGGGATGGAGAAGCAAACCCAAGCGTTCGTACGCCCCTGGGAGATTTCTTTGGTGTTGGACATGCCATGAGCAAGCATTTTGTTTCCTTGCCCATCAGCATGATCACGCTGAAACGCAACGGTCCGAATGGTCCTTACGGTCCCGCCATGAACTCCTTCTTCTCAATGCCTTTCGGCACGCATGCTCGGATTCAGGTCATTAACCAAAGTGAGATGCCTGTCGAATGTTTCTTCTATCACGTTGATTATGAATTGTACGATGAGCCGATTCCAGCTGATATGGGCCGGTTCCACGCAACCTGGCACAGGGAGAATCCTTGTACCCCCGTTGCACAGCCTACGCCTCCCAGCAATGCCGCGGCAGAATTACCCGGATGCAACCTAACCGGAGATGAAAACTACGTGGCGCTGGAGGCAACAGGGAAAGGTATTTATGTTGGTCTGGTGTTGAACGTTGACAATTTCAATGTTTCGAATCAGCAGCATCCTTGGTTTGTCGAAGGTGACGACATGATTTTCATTGACGGTGAAAGTTGGCCACCCACGATCCACGGGACAGGATTAGAAGATTATTTTCATTCCGCATGGTGTTTTCCGACCGGTGAATATGATTCTCCCTACTTTGGCACCTCCCTCGCCAGCGATACGCAGGAACACTTTGGTAAATGGAGCTTGTACCGTTTCCATATTGAGGAACCAATTTATTTCCAGAAGTCCATTCGTGTAACATTTGAGCATGGACATAACAACGATCAGGCAAATGATTGGTCGAGCGTGGCCTACTGGTATCAGTTGGAGCCCCATAAAGAGCTTGCCCCTCTGCCTCCGGTCGAAGACCGATTGGCGAGACGTTGGCCGGATTTCGGAGTTTGGAATCGATAGGGTTTTATTATGATATTAAGAGATGATTTCTTATGGGGAGCCTCTACTTCTGCTTACCAAGTCGAAGGTGCGTCGAAAGACGACGGAAAAGGGTTATCTGTTCAGGATGTCAAACAGCTCCCGGAAGGCACTGCTGACTTTACTGTTTCAAGTGACCATTATCACCGTTTTCGTGAGGACATTGCGTTAATGGCAAAGATGGGCTTAAAAGCTTATCGTTTCTCCATCGCCTGGACGCGCATATATCCTGACGGGGTTGGCTCCATTAACGAGTTGGGGATCCGGCATTATAGTGAGGTTATCGATACTTGTTTAAATTACGGTATTACGCCAATTGTTACAATGTATCATTTTGATTTACCGGCATCCTTAGAGGCATTAGGCGGATGGAGAAATCGGTCAACAATTGACGCATTCGTTCGTTATTCACGAACACTATTTGAGCATTTTGGTAACCGTGTGAAATATTGGCTAACCATAAATGAGCAAAACATGATGGTTCTCTTCGGTGATGCTGTGGGAACGTCGGGAAAAGATGAAGACACACGGCAGACACTGTATCAGCAAAGCCATCATATGCTGCTGGCGCAAGCGAAGGCAATGAAGCTCTGTCATGAGTTATTGCCGGATGCTTTGATTGGCCCCGCACCAAACATATGCTGTATTTACCCTCGCACTTGTGCGCCTGAAGACATCCTTGCCGCACAAGATTTTGAGGCTCTTCGAAATTGGCTGTATCTTGATGCGGCGGTGCTTGGAGATTATAATCCGCTTGCTCTGAATATTCTGAAGCGTAAGGGCGTTGCACCCATCATGCTGCCTGGGGATATGGAGATTCTAAAGTCCGCGAAGCCAGACTTTATCGCCTTTAACTACTATAATACGATTACAGTACAGGCTCCAACAGGTTCTGCAAAAGCGAATCAGAAACAAGATCAGCAAACCGGAACATCAGAACCAGGATTCTTTGAAGGCGTTGACAATCCGTATTTAGGCAAAACAAAATTTGGTTGGGAAGTTGACCCAGTAGGTTTTCGCACCACCTTACGTGCGATATACGAACGTTATCGGTTACCGCTTCTCGTAACAGAAAATGGATTGGGCGATTACGATACCGTGGACCAGAATGGAGAAATTACTGACGATTACCGAATTGACTATTTAAGAAAGCACATCATTCAGATGCAGATGGCTGCCGAAGACGGAGTACAAATTATTGGTTATTGCCCATGGTCTGCAATTGATCTTATTAGTACGCATGAGGGTATACGCAAACGGTATGGCTTCATTTATGTCAACCGAACAGATCATGACGTGCTTGATTTGCGCCGCATACCAAAAAAATCTTTCTATTGGTATAGGGATGTGATTCATTCCGGCGGAATTGGGCAGTAATATTTCCGCTCATTGTTCATTTTTCAAATCGCAAGGGGAAGTTGCAAATGAGGTACCTCGTTATTGATGTTGGCGGAACCGCCATAAAATACGCGCTTTTGGACGAAAACGCGAACTATTCAGAGATACAAAAAACACCTACGCCCATGGACAGTTTGGAAAGCTACCTAACGGTTTTGGACTCCATTATTCACAGGAACAAACATAATATTGATGGAATTGCCATGTGTGTTCCGGGAATCATCGATAGCGCTAAAGGTGTTTGCATAACCGGCGGCAATCTACGGTATGTAAAAAATTTGCCTCTGGTAGCTATTTTAGAGGCGAAGTATGGTTTGCGTGTCTCATTGGAAAACGATGCACGATGTGCTGCCTTAGCCGAACTTTGGAAAGGAAATCTGAAAAACTGCAAGGACGGGGTAGTAATGGTGTTGGGTTCTGCCGTAGGCGGTGCCCTTGTCAAGGATGGACGCATTCACAAAGGCAGTCATTTATCCGCCGGTGAGTTCAGCTTTATAGAGAAAGATGGTGATATTACAGATATTCGCAATTCGGTAGGTTATCAGAACGGTATCACAAACCTATATCGTTTGGTTGAACAGCGAACAGGTATTTCAGCGGATGAATTGAATGGTGTAAGTATTTTTGAAATGGCCAGTCAAGGAGATGAACGCGTGCTCGATGCGATCGATATATTCACGCAAGGCCTGGCAAGAATCATTTTTAATATTCAAGCCATCTTTGATCCCGAACTCTTTGTGATAGGGGGTGGAATCAGCCAGCAGACACTCTTGATGGAATCTCTTACAAACAATGTGAACTACATATATGACAATATACCATTTACGGCAAAGCGTGCAAACGTTGTCTCCTGTCACTTTCTCAACACATCCAATCTGGTCGGAGCATTATTCCATCATTTGATCACAACGAATAATCCAATGGCAACCGCAGAATCCAACTGATTGAGGATGTTTCAACGTTTGGGCGTCTTGGCAAGTTACTCCCAATATCATCCACACCAGGAAGGCAAACATCCATCTTACACACGGACATAGGCCCCCACCCGATTTTCAGGTGGGGGCGCACTTTATTCCAGTTCTGCCCGGAGTTTTCCCAGGGCCCGCTTTTCGATGCGGGAGATGTAGCTCCGGCTGAGGCCCAGACGCTCTGCTACCTGGCGCTGGCGCAGAGGCGTTCCGCCGCCGAGACCGTAGCGGAGCACCACCACCTGCCGCTCCTGCTCGCTCAGGCACCGCTCCACCGCCCGCCGCAGCCTGGCCACCGTTTCCCGGCCGCTGACCTCCTCCAATAAATCGCAGTCCTCGCTGAGGACATCCATCAGCTCCAGCGGCGCACCCTCTGCCCCGGTTTCAATGTAATCCGACAACGACACATCCTGGGCGCTTTTCCGCTGGGAGCGAAAGTACATGAGGATTTCATTCACTATCCTCTCCAAACGGATACATAGGTTGGTCAATGGGCGGCAAATCTGCCTCTCCGTCCTCTGCAAACAGGTACACATAGGCATTTTTGCCGTCCCAGACCACCTTTTTGACGATGGTGCGCAGCAGGCGGCGTTTTT
>USQL01000009.1 GCA_900556935.1 uncultured Eubacteriales bacterium
TGCTTTTCGAACTTGCCGGAGGCCTCGGTACGCATGCCAAGGGCCAGGGCGGTCTGGCGGATGGAGGTGCCGTCGAAGTTGGCGGACTCGAAGACCACCATGGTGGTGTCGTCCCGGATTTCGGAATTCAGGCCGCCCATAATGCCGGCCAGGCCGATGGGCTTCGTCTCGTCGGCAATCACCAGCATACCGGGCTTCAGCATCCGCTGGGTGCCCTCCAGGGTGGTCATGGACTCACCCTCTTTGGCCTCCCGGACCACAATCTTGCCGGAGGAAACATAGCGGTAGTCAAAGGCGTGCATGGGCTGGCCGTACTCCAGCATGACATAGTTGGTGATATCCACAATGTTATTGATGGGCCGGACTCCGTTGGCTCTCAACCGCTGCCGCAGCCACTTGGGGGAAGGGCCGATTTTCACATTGGCCACCATCCGGGAGGTGTAGCGGTTGCACAGGTTCTCCGCCTCCACCTCTACATCCAGGTGGTCGAAGATGGAACCGGCGTTGGAGCCGTGGACCACCGGCTCATGATGGCGCATATGCTGGCCGAAGGCCGCGGCGGTCTCCCGGGCCAGACCGATGATGGAGTAGCAGTCCGGGCGGTTGTTGGTGATTTCAAAGTCTACCACGGTATCGTCGTTGCCGATGACCTTGTTGATGTCATCGCCGGGCTTTCCGGCATCGGGCTCCAGAATCCAGATGCCGTCGGCGTAGACACCGGGCAGGTCATTCTGGGTCAGACCAAGCTCGGCAAAGGAGCAGAGCATCCCGTTAGAAACTTCGCCCCGGAGCTTGCCCTTGGTAATGTGTACGCCGCCGGGCAGATAGGAGTTGTGCAGGGCGGCGGGCACCAGATCCCCCTCGTGGACGTTCTGGGCACCGGTGACAATCTGTACGGGCGCTTCTTGGCCCACGTCCACCTGGCAGATGAACATGTGGTCAGAGTTGGGGTGGCGGACCATGGACAGAACCTTGCCCACAACAACGTTTTTGATTTCTGCGTCCATCCGCTCCCAGGTCTCCACCTTCTGGCCGAAGACCGTCAGGGTTTCCACAAATTCCTTATCGCTGACCTCATGCAGGTCCACGAATTCCTCGTTAATCCATTTTCTGTTCAGTTTCATTTTCTTTCCCTCCTCAGAACTGGTTCAGGAACCGAACGTCGTTGTCGAAAATCAGACGCAGGTCGTTGATTTTCAGGCGGCCCATAGCCATCCGCTCCAGGCCCATGCCGAAGGCGAAGCCGGAGTACTTCTCCGGGTCGATGCCGCAGTTTTCCAGAACCGTGGGATGCACCATGCCCGCGCCCAGCAGCTCAATCCAGCCCTCACCGTGGCAGGTGGAGCAGACCTGGCCGTCAATCTCGCCGGAGCCGTGGCACTTGTGGCACTGCATATCCATCTCACAGCTGGGCTCGGTGAAGGGGAAGTGATGGGGGCGGAACCGCATCTGGGCGTTCTCGCCGTAGATTTTCCGCATAATGCCGATGAGCGCGCCCTTCAGGTCGCCCATGGTGATGTCCTCGGCCACCACCAGGCCCTCAATCTGATGGAACATGGGGGAATGGGTGGCATCGGCCTCGTCCTTCCGGAACACCCGGCCGGGGGCCAGGATGCAGATGGGGGGCTTGGCGTTTTCCATCACCCGAATCTGCATGGGGCTTGTCTGGGTTCTCAGTAGGACGGAATCGTCATCGGTAAAATAGAAGGTATCGCTGCGGTCCCGGGAGGGGTGGCCCTCCTCGATGTTCAGCCGGGTGAAGTTGTAGTCCGCCAGCTCCACCTCCGGGCCCTCTACCACCTGGTAGCCCATGCCCACGAAGGTATCCTTAATCTGCTGCAGGACCTGGTTCATGGGGTGCTGGTGGCCGATGGTAAACTGTTCGCCGGGGATGGTCACGTCGATGGCCTCAGCGGCGAGTTTGGCCTCCATGGCGGCGGCGTGGATGGTCTCCTTCCGCTGCTCCAGCTTTTCCTCAATGGCAGCCCGGACGGAGTTGGCCATCTGGCCCATCACCGGCCGCTCCTCGGCGGAGAGCTTGCCCATCTGCTTCAAAACAGCGGTAAGCTCGCCCTTCTTGCCCAGCATCTTCACCCGCAGCTCCTCCAGAGCGGCGGGGGTGGAAGCTTCCTCCAGGGCCGTAAACGCACGCTGCCGAATGCTTTCCAATTGTTCCTTCATAATTTCTCCTCCTGTTACGAAAGATGATTTCTGGTAATTTGGGTATAAAAAATACCCTCCATCCCACACCGGGACGAAAGGCAATCCTTCCGCGGTACCACCCGCAATTTGCCGCTCTCGCGGCACACTTTGGGGCGCTGACACGCCCAAGACAGATAACGGTGTCACCCGACCAACCCTACTTCTTTTTCAGGCGGCGGCTCCTGGGAGAAAGCCTGTTTCCTGCACATACGCGGCTCCCACCACCCCGCGCTCTCTGAAATGCAAACCAACAAACGGCAGCCCAATCGCAGCTTTTGGATATTTCGGGGATATTATAGCACATGTTCTCTTCTTTTGCAAGATTTTTTTGCGGGAGGCTATTCATTAAACGATACTCTTTTTGTTCAACGTTAACTAGGCAGTCCGTTTGGCTAGGTGCCTCCGGCGGGGAGCTTCTTGGCGGGACAAGAAAGGGGCCCCCGGAGGGAACCAGCCCAATGGTCTACCTTGCTTTCGTTGAATGTCAATTCTGCTTGTTTCACCACAAATTCTATTTCCCGGTAGATAATCCTGAGAAGTTGTGCTATCATAATTTCAAAAACAACCCAAAGGAGATTTTCTATGCTTCCCGAAGCGTTTTTGAAGAGAATGGAGCGCCAGCTGGGGGCGGACTACCCGGCGTTTTTGGAGAGCCTGGAGCGGCCAAGAGCGGTGGCGCTGCGGTTCAATCCCCTGAAAGGGGCAGTACCTAAGCTGCCATTTGTAGGGGACCCGGTGCCCTGGGAGCCCATGGGGTACTATTATGACCCCCAGTCCCGGCCCGGGCTGCACCCCTACCATGAGGCCGGGGTATACTATCTGCAAGAAGCCAGCGCCATGTCCGCGGTGGCCCTGCTGGACCCCCAGCCCGGGGAAACCGTCTGTGACCTCTGCGCCGCCCCCGGAGGGAAAAGCACCCAGATTGCCGGGAGGATGAGAGGAGAGGGGCTTCTGCTGTGCAACGAATATAGCCCCGCCCGGGCCAAGATTCTGGCCCGGAATATCGAGCGCATGGGGGTTGCCAACGCCATTGTCACCAACGAAAAAACAGAAAGCCTAGCCAAGCGGCTTCCCGGCTTTTTTGACAGGGTCCTGGTGGATGCCCCCTGCTCCGGGGAGGGGATGTTCCGCAAGGAGGAGGCCGCCGTGACGGACTGGAGTCAGGAGACGGTGGAGATGTGCGCTGCCCGGCAGGCGGAGATTCTGGACAACGCCGCGAAGCTCCTAAAGCCCGGCGGACGGCTGGTGTACTCCACCTGCACCTTTGCCCCGGAGGAGGACGAGGAGGCCGTCGCTGCCTTTCTCGCCCGCCACCCGGAATTTGCCCCGGAAGCGGTGGATGCCCCCTGGTTCATCCCCGGCCCTCAGGCCACTTACCGCATGTGGCCCCATAAGCTTTGGGGCGAGGGACACTTTGGGGCGGTTCTGCGTAAGCTGGAAGGGGAAGAAACGGAAATTCCGCTGGAAAAAGGCCAGCCTCTGCCAAAGCCCTGGCTTTCCTTTGCGAAGGAAGACGGGGTGAACCTGCCGGAAGGGATTGGTCTCTGCTTTGGCGACCGGCTGTACCTGGCCCCCCTGGGGACCCCTGCGCTTCCGGGTCTGCGGGTCCTGCGGGCAGGACTGGAGCTGGGGGCCCTGAAAAAAGACCGCATAGACCCGGCCCACGCCCTGGCCCTCTGGGGAAAAGACTTTGCCCAAAACGTGGACTTTTCCGCCGACGGGCCGGAAATCCGGGCCTATCTCCATGGCGAGGTGCTGCCTGGGAAGACCAAGGGCTGGTGCCTCGTCACCGTGGACGGCTACAGCATCGGCTGGGGAAAGGGCGACGGAACCCAGCTCAAAAATCACTATCCCAAGGGCCTCCGCCGGTAAAAAAGAATTCTTCTTTACAAATTCCGCGTTTCGTGATAGAATACTCTGGAATTTTAATGTTCTATCCCCGAATTTATCACAAGGAGAGGATTATTCCTTGGCCAGATATGAAATCAACGGCGGAAGGCCCCTGGAGGGAACCGTCACCATCAGCGGTGCGAAAAATGCGGCGGTTGCCATTCTGCCGGCTGCGCTGCTGGTCAGCGGAAAATGCCGCGTGGAAAACGTACCGGACATCTCCGATGTCCGAATCCTTCTGGATATTCTGGAGGGAATGGGTGTTAAGCTCGCCTACCCGGAGCCCCACGTGGTGGAGCTGGACAGCACAGGGGTCCAGTGCACCACCCCCAATCCGGAGCTGGTCCGGAAAATGCGAGCCAGCTACTACCTGATGGGTGCGCTTTTGGGCCGCTTCGGCCATGCCCATGTGGCCCTGCCCGGAGGCTGCAACTTTGCCTCCCGGCCCATCGACCAGCACATCAAGGGCTTCCTGGCCCTGGGTGCCGACGTAGACGAGCGGGCGGACTATATTTCTCTCAAACCCACGGAAGAGGGGCTCCACGGTGCCCGGATTTCCCTGGATATGGCAAGCGTGGGCGCAACCGTCAACATTATGGTTGCCGCCACCCTGCTCCCCGGCCAGACCATTATTGAAAACGCGGCCAAGGAGCCCCACATTGTGGACCTGGCCAACTTCCTGAATACTATGGGTGCCCGGATTACCGGTGCCGGTACGGATACCGTCAAAATCCGGGGCGTGAACACCCTGAAGGGCGGCACCTACGCCATCATCCCGGACCAGATTGAGGCAGGCACCTATATGGCAGCCGTCACCGCCACCGGCGGCAATGTGCTGGTCCAGAACGTAATTCCAAAGCACATGGAGTGCATCACCACCAAGCTCCAGGAAATGGGCTCCAAGGTGATTGTATTTGACGATGCCATCCGGGTCATCCGCAATGAACCCTTGCGAATGACCACCGTGAAGACCCGGCCCTACCCCGGCTTCCCCACGGATATGCAGGCCCAGGTCTGCGTGTGCATGGCCCTGGCAAGGGGCACCAGCCGGTTGACCGAAAGCGTCTACGAAACCCGGTTCTTCGGCTACTGCTCAGAACTGGAGAATATGGGGGCCAAAATCCGCATCGACGGGAAGACCGCCACCGTCATCGGCGTAGATTCCCTCCACGGGGCCAGAGTCTATGCCCACGACCTGCGGGCCGGCGCGGCCCTGGTAATCGCGGGCCTCAGCGCCCAGGGCACCACCCAGGTGGAGGACATTCATTTTGTGGAGCGGGGCTATGAGGACCTGATTGGAAAGCTCACCGCCCTGGGTGCCCAGATTCGCCGGGTAGAGGACTGAAGAGAACCTAAGAAACCACAAATCCCCGAATCTGCCATCCCAAAGCCGGACGATTCGGGGATTGTTTCATACCATAATTAGGAGGAATTGCCATGGCAACCATGGAACAGCAGGTAGAGACCATTGTCGATACCATTCTGGACGACTACCGCAATGGCCGCAGCATCGACCGCATGGACCCCTTTGCAAGCCCGGACAAAACCGTGGTCATCGACATGATTGGCAAGCTCATGCGCATTGTCTACCCGGGCTTCAGCCGAGACAGAAACTACCGCATCTACAATACCCATCACAACCTGTCCATGCTCATCGAGGATGTGATGTACAACCTGGTCAAGCAGATGACCATGCTCTTCCGGGCGGAGCTTTCTGAGGAGGCCGCCCAGGAAAAGGCCCAGAATATCAGCCTGGAATTTTTCCGGGCGATTCCCGCGTTGCGCGCCGTGGTGCAGACCGACGTGGAGGCCTTTTACGAGGGTGACCCCGCCGCCTACAGCACCGACGAGATTGTCTACTGCTACCCCGGCATCTTTGCCATCACCGTATACCGCCTTGCCCACATTCTCTACTCCATGGGGGTTCCCCTGCTGCCCCGGATTATGACCGAGCACGCCCACAGCGTCACCGGCATCGACATCAACCCCGGAGCAACCATCGGAAAATACTTCTTTATCGACCACGGCACCGGCATCGTCATCGGCGAGACCACCGTGATTGGGGACCATGTAAAAATCTATCAGGGCGTAACACTGGGCGCTCTGACCACCCGGGGCGGCCAGAGCCTGCGGGGCAAGCGCCGCCATCCCACCATTGAGGACAATGTGACCATCTACGCCGGCGCTTCCATTCTGGGCGGAGACACCGTCATTGGCCGGGACAGCGTTATCGGCTCCAACGTATTCATCACCAGCTCCATTGCCCCCTGCACCACCGTCAGCGTCAAGAGCCAGGAGCTGCAGATTCGCCAACGGGGCGGCTGCTGCCCGGAGCCCTTCTGGCCGGAGAAAAAAGAAAAATCTTGACAAAACGTCTCAGGTATATTACAATATTTTCCGCGCTTTTAAGTACTATATATCTACAGGTCTTTCCCGCGGTCGGTGCTTCGCTGGGGGGAATGGGGTGAGAAGCCCCGCGAGTCGGTCACTGTGATGCATTTTGAACGCTAAGTCAGGTCACCCCGAAAGGCCTTTGCTTCTGCCGGAACCGGAAGCGGGAAATTTTGTTGAGAACCCCAAATGCTCAATTTATCCGCGTCTGTTCCAGGCGCGGATTTTTTTGCGCATTCATCCGGGACTCCCGGTTGAAAATAGAAATATGAGGTGTAATCAATGAACAATCTGAAGAAACTCTTCTGCGGGATGCTGGCCGTCCTGCTGGTGGTCTCCCTGGCCGCCTGCGGCGGGCAGTCCACTGCCACCACCGCTCCCGAGACCACTGCCGCCCCGGAGACCACCGAGGCTGCCACGGAGGCCGCAACCGAGGCTTCCACCGAGGCCGAGAGCTACTACCCCGTAACCGTTACCACCTACGACTACGAGGGCAACGAAATCACCACCACCTACGAAAAAGCCCCCGAGCGGGTCATCTGCGTCTACCAGGGCACCATCGAGACCATGATTGCTCTGGGCCTGGAGGACCATGTCATCGCTTCCTACGGCTTGGACAACCCTGTGAAGACCGAGTGGGAAGAGGGCCTGTCCAAGATGAATTACAATGAGGACGTGTTCGCTCCCGATAAGGAGACCGTCACCATGCTGGAGCCGGACCTGATTTTCTCCTGGGGCTCCCTGTTCTCTGAGAAGAACCTGGGCGACCAGAAGGAGTGGATTGCCAACGGCACCAACACCTACATCAGCAGCAACACCCGCCGCAACGGCGGCAACCGTACTCTGGAAAACGAGTACACCGACCTTCTGAACATCGGCAAGATCTTCAACTGCGAGGATAAGGCTCAGGCCATTGTGGACGAGATGAAGACCGAGATTGCGGACGTGCTGGCAAAGACCGCCGGTCAGGAATCCCCCAGAGTTTCCGTCATTGAGTTCCTGGGCGACGACATCAGCAACTATGGTGCCAAGCAGCTGGGCGGCGACATGGTCACCTCCCTGGGCGGCACCCTGGCCGACCCCGATGCCAGCCAGATTGGCAAGGAGGACCTGGTTGCCCTGGATCCCGATGTGATTTTCGTGGTCTACATGGCCCGGACCGAGAACGTGGAAGCCGAGATGGTTTCCAAGGTTCTGGACGATCCCGCTTTTGCGGACCTGTCCGCCGTGCAGAACGGCCGCGTCTACACCATCATGCTGGGCGATATGTACGCCGCTACCGTGCGCTGCATTGACGGCATCCGCACCTTCGCCGCCGGTATGTATCCCGACCTGGCGAAGTAATGAAGGAAAAGAGCAATGGGGGCCTGATTCGTCAGGCCCCCGCAACGGCATTTGTGGTCGTTGCGCTGATTGCGGGGCTGGTACTGTCCATCCTCTGGGCCGTGACCATTGGCTCCACCCAAATCCCATTTCGGGATGTTTACACCGTGATTTTCCAAAAGCTGGGCCATATTCTCTCCGGGGATGCCCAGTGGGGCACCGGCAGTCTCTACAGGACCGTCTGGTATATCCGCCTGCCCCGGATTCTGCTGGCCGCCGCCATCGGCATGGGCCTGGCTACCTGCGGCGTTGTTATGCAGGCCATTGTGAAAAACCCCTTGGCGGACCCCTATGTGCTGGGTATCTCCTCTGGCGCGTCTCTGGGCGCGACGGCGGCGGTGATGCTGGGGATTGGCACCATGTTCGGCAGCAACTTTGTGGGCGTAATGGCCTTTTTAGGGGCCTTCGGCATCTCTGTGGCTGTGGTGGCCCTGGCCAACGTAGGCGGCCACGCGAACTCCGTCAAGCTGCTGCTTGCGGGCATGGCCCTGAGCTCCGTGTGCTCCGCCTTTTCCAATTTCATCGTCTACTATGCCCACGACAAAGAGGGGATGCAGACGGTGACCTACTGGCTCATGGGCTCCATGGGCGGTGCCACCTGGAGCATTGACGGGGTTGTGGCCCTGGTAACCCTTCTGGGCGTGGGCTTCTTCCTGACCCAGTTCCGGGTGCTGAACCTGATGCTTCTGGGCGACGAGGCCGCCATCACTCTGGGCACAGACCTGCACCGCTGGCGGCAGCTATACCTGCTGGTCAGCGCCGCCCTGGTGGGCTTCGCGGTTTACGCCGCGGGCATGATTGGCTTTGTAGGCCTGGTGGTTCCCCATGTGGTGCGGATGCTGGTGGGTACGGACCATCGGCGGCTGCTGCCCATCTCCGCCCTGGTGGGTGCCATCTTCCTGGTGTGGGCCGATGTGGCCTGCCGGGTGATTATCCCGGGGCAGGAGCTGCCCATCGGCGTACTGACCTCCATCATCGGCGCGCCCTGCTTCATCTACCTCATGGCGAGAAAACGCTACGGCTTCGGAGGTGGCGCGTCATGAGAATTGAGGCAAGCGATATCAAAGCCGCCCTGGGCGGAAACCAGATTCTCAAAGGCGTGGGCATCGAGGCCGACACCGGGGATTTTGTGGGCATCATCGGCCCCAACGGCAGCGGCAAAAGCACTCTGCTCAAATGCATCTACCGGACCCTGAAGCCCGACTCCGGGGCGGTGCTGCTGGACGGGGAGCGCCTTCTGTCCATGTCCTATCGGCAGTCTGCCAAGAGCATTGCGGTGCTGGCCCAGCACAACTACTATAATTTTGAGTTCTCCGTCCGGGACGTAGTCCTCATGGGCCGCTCCCCCCACAAGAAGGCCATGGAGCGGGACAACGCGGAGGACTACAGGATTGTGGACGAGGCGCTGGAAACCGTGGGGATGCTCCATTTCCGGGACCGCAGCTTCCAGACCCTTTCCGGCGGCGAGCAGCAGCGGGTGATTTTGGCCCGGGCCCTGGCCCAGCAGACCCCCTGCCTGATTCTGGACGAGCCCACGAACCACTTAGACATCAAGTATCAGCTGCAGCTATTGGACATTGTCAAGGGTCTGAACCGGACGGTGATTTCCGCCATCCACGACCTGAACATCGCCGCCATGTACTGCACCCGGCTGGTGGTCATGAAGGACGGCCACATCATCACCCAGGGCTCCCCCCGGGAGGTTCTGACCCCGGAGCTTATCCGGCAGGTTTACGAGGTGGAGGCCAGCGTGTCAACCGACGACGCAGGGATTCTGAGAATCCAGTACTATCCCAAGCGGTGAACGCTCAAGCTACAAGCAGCAAAAAAGACGCTTTGCTTTTTGGCAGAGCGTCTTTTCCCTTATATTTTTAGCTTCCGTCCAGCTGAATGCGAATTTGCTTAGATTTTTTCCTGGCATCGGTCTGTACCGCCCCTCATCAGTCAGGGCTGTGCCCTGACAGCTTCCCCCGGGGGAAGCCTATATCAGCCCCAGTTGGAGCTTCCAGGTGAGGTTTCGGTAGGCGGCATCGTCGATGGCTGCCTCTGAAATACGGCCATCCCGGACGGCCTCCAGAACCGCGGGAATCTGGGTGTCAAAATCCGTGCTGCACAGAAGTGTCGCCCCGGCCTGTACCGCCAGCACCGCCGCCTCCTCCGGGGTGTATTCCCCCAGCGCCCCCATGACCAGGTCGTCTGTGACAATGACCCCTTGGAAGCCCATGTTGTTCCGCAGATAATCCACAACCTTGGGCGACAGCGAGGCGGGCAGGCTGCTGTCCAGGGCCGTAACAATATTGTGGCTGACGAGGATGGCCCCCAGGCCCTGGGCGATGCCCGCGGCAAAGGGCACCAGGTCCCGGCCTTCCAGCTCCTCCAGGGAGCGGGTGTCCGTCACCTGGCCGGTGTGGGTGTCGCCGTTTTCCCCGTAGCCCGGGAAGTGCTTCATCACCCCGCCTACCCCGCACTCCCACATCCGCTCCAGGGTGCCGGTTACGAACGCGCCGGTGGTGACAGGGTCCGCCCCCAGGGAGCGGTGGTACATAAAGGCATCCGGATTCTGGCTGATATCGCACACCGGGGCCAGATTGACATTCAGCCCCAGGCTGTGCAGCAGATAGGCTTTTTCCGACTCCATGCTCAGGGCCAGCGCCAAGCCGCCCTTTTCATAGGATTCCCGGGGCTCCGGGAATTTTTCGCTGCGGAAGGCAGGATACCGGCTGATCCGACAGACCGTTCCGCCCTCCTCGTCCACCGCCAGAAGCATGGGGATTGGGGATGCGTCCTGGTAGGAACAGAGCTTACTTTTCAGGCTATCCTGGGTTTCCTCCTGAAAATCCACCCCAAAGAGCACATAGCCCCCCAGGTGGTAATTTTCAATATCCTCTATGGCCGTCTCCGCACGGCACCGAGCCAGGAACAGCTGGCCGACCTTTTCCTCCAGACTGAGCCCTTCCAGGATTTCCGCCACAGGGTCCGGCGGTTCCGTGGTGGGCGCTTCCGTGGTGTTCTGGGTTGGCTGGGTCACAGGGAGTGAGGTTTGTTCCTCCGATTCCGTGGGCTCTGCCTGCCGGGCACAGCCCAGCAGCAGGAGGGCCGCCAGAAGAACGGGCATCAGCTTTTTCATACGTGTTCCTCCTTCAGACGCTTTTGGAAGCTGTGGAAATAGACATACAGGAAGACTCCGGCCGCCAGAATCCAGGTGATGGGATAGCAGACACAGAGCAAAATCAAAGCGTGCCACCGGCGCACCACCGTAGCAAGCCACACAACCCGGACCACGCAGACGCTGAGGCAGATAATCACCGTGGGCTTCAGGGAATCCCCCATACCCCGCATGGTACCGGCGAAAATTTCCACCGGCATGAAAATCGCCACAAAGGGCGCAATCACCGATACGATATAGCTCCCGGTTTCAATTACCTGGGCATCCGTGGTATAAATACCCATAATGAACTGCCGGAACAGGACAATCACCAGGCTCAGGAGCCCCACTGTGCCGATGCTCATGGCCATGCACACCCGGACGCTCTGCCGCACCCGGTCATATTTATGGGCACCGTAGTTCTGCCCCACAAAGGTGGTAATGGCCACACCGAAGGCACCGGAAATCATCCAGGTCAGGGCATCGGTCTTGGTATAGGCCGTCCAGGCCGCCATGACCACCGAGCCAAAGGAATTGATGCCGGACTGAATCAGGGTGTTGGACAGGTCGAACATCACAAGCTGCAGCCCCGCGGGCACGCCGATGGCCATAATCCGGCCCAGGAGGCCCAAATCCAGCCCCAGGCACCGGAGGTTTAAGGGGTTCTCCCGCTCCCGCAGCAGGACGAACAGCAGCATGGCCGCGCTGACAATCTGAGAAATCACCGTAGCCAGCGCCGCGCCGGCAACGCCCATTTTCAGGAACACCACCAGCACAATATCCATAATGATATTGACAACACAGGCCACAATCAGGGAAATCACCGGCCGCTGAGAATCCCCCATGGCCCGGAGGATGCCCGCCTCCATATTATAGAGCATAGAGGCTATGGCCCCGGCAAAATAAATGCGGACGTAGAGGGAGGCCATGTCCAGGCATTCCTCCGGGGTTTTCATCCACCGAAGCACCGTCGGTCCCAGGCCGCAGCCCAGAAGGATAATCGCAAGGCCCAGCAGCAGGGACAGGGTGATGCCCGTATGCATCGCCTTCCGGACCCCTTCCCGGTTTCCCGCCCCAAAATACTGGGCAAGAATCACCGTGGCACCGGTGCTGAGGCCGGTAAAAAAGCCGTTAATCATATTGACCAGCGGCCCCGCGGTCCCCACCGCCGCCAGGGCCTGGGTGCTGACGAAGCGCCCGACAATGACGGTATCCACCGTATTGTACATCTGCTGAAAAAAGGTCCCCAGTAAAATGGGGAAAAAGAAAGCCAGAATCTGCTTCCAGATCACGCCCTCCGTAATCTGCCGGGTAGCGGCTTGGTTCTTCATTGCGTTCCCCTCCAAAGTATTCTACCGGGGATTCTAGCACAAGGAGGCGGGAATGTCACGTGTTTTTTTGCAAAAATTCTCATTTCCCCCCGGGCGTTTCATCCTTCTCCCTCTGTCCGCCAGCCTCCATCTCGCAAAAGGGTTCTACTACCCGCAAAAAGGGGGCTGTTAGAAAACAACCTGTCATTGCGAACCAGTCCGCAGACTGGTGTGGCAATCCCCCGGATCTACAAACATCTTGGCAGTAAAACCAAGCTGTTTCCATTCAACCGGGGGGCTGCCAACCAGTGACATGCTTTTCTAACAGCCCCTTTGCAACCTTCCCCACCGGAGAAGGTGCTGCCGCTTCATACCCTCACTTCAATCTGCACCGCCCGCATGGCGTTCAGGGCCGTTTCGTGGCTCTCGGGGGTGACACCGGCGCAGCAGGAGGCCTCGATATACACCGGAGTCTCCGGGAACGCGCTTTTTAAAATCATGGCGTTGGAAATCACGCAGATGTCCGTGCACAGGCCGCACAGGGTGATTTCCTCCGGGGTGCCGTTCTGGGCCAGGAGCCTGGGCAGGGCGATGCTGCCAAAGCTCAGCTTATCCACCACGTCCCTGGCAAAGGGCTGCAGCTCCCCGCAAATCTGCCAGCCGGGGGTTCCGTGGATGCAGTGCTCCACGGGAAGCTTCCGCCCCTCCTGGGTTTTCAGGTAATTGGGGCCGTGGGTATCCCGGGTGAAAATCACCTGGCCGTCAAAGCGGTTTACCAAATCCACCACCTTGGGCACAATGGCCCGGGCCTGGGGAGAACCCAGGCTGCCGTCAATAAAATCCACCTGCATGTCCACAACGATTAAATATTTCATATGTATCGCTCCCATTGTTATTTTATAGGTTCCCGATAAATTTTTCCAGCCGGTCCAGGCCTGTTTTCAGTTCCTCGTCGCCGTAGCAATAGGACAGGCGGATGTACCCCTCCGTGCCAAAGCACACCCCGGGGACGGCGGCAAGGCCCGCCTCCTGAATCATCCGGCGGCAAAACTCCCAGGAGGGAATGCCGAATTTGGAAATCTCCGGGAAGACATAAAAGGCACCCTGGGGCCGCGGGTAGGTAAGGCCCATCCGGTCCAGGCGGGCACACATGTCGTCCCGTCTTTTTTCATACAGCGCCCGCATAGGCTCCACAGGGACCCCCAGCGCCGTCTCCGCCGCCGCCTGGATAAAGGTGGGCACCGCAGCGATTTCCGCGGCGCTGAGGAGCAGCAGCCGCTCCATAAGCGCCTCCGGGCACACCAGATACCCCACCCGCCAGCCGGTCATGGCATAGGGCTTGGAAAAGCTCTGGCAAAGGATGATTTGCCCCCGCAGAGCGGCCCGGGTGGTAAAATCCGGACAGGGGGCATAGACCAGCTGATTGTAGACGTTGTCGCAGATGACATAAATCTCCCGCCCGGCAGCCGCCTGTTCCACCGCATCCAGGCTCTTTTCGTTTAGAATTACCCCTGTGGGATTGCAGGGGGAATTGAGGACAATCGCCTTGGTTTTGGGGGTTAAAACCGCCGACAGAGCTTCCTCCGTGAGCTGGAAATCCGTCTTGCTCACGTCCAAAAAGACACTCTTACCCCCCGCCGCGGTGACAATGGTATCGTAAAGGGAAAAGGCGGGGATGGGGATGATGACCTCCTCCCCGGGGTTTAAAATGCCGGTCAGGGCGGTGTAGAGTGCCTGGGTGGCCCCCACGGTGACCAGCACCTCCTCCGGGCCTGTTCGTCTGCCCCGGTTGGTTTCAAATTCCGCAATGGCCCGGCGCAGGGAGGCCGTGCCCTGGTTGGGGGCGTAGTGGGTCTGGTCCTGCCCCAGGGCAAGCACCGCCGCCTGCTTGATGGGCTCCGGGGTGGGCAAATCCGGCTCCCCAATGGTAAGCCCACGGCAATCCGGGGTCTGCCGCGCCAGATTGGTAAACAGGCGGATGCCGCTGCGCTCCAGGGGGTCTAAATGGTGGTTGATGGGAATCATTGGAACTTCTCCGCCAATTCCTCGAAGAAATCCACGCCCTTTACCAGGATCTCCTCGTTAAAGTTAAAGTTGTCCGAGTGCAGCGCCGGGGTGTCCCCTACCCCCAGGAAGAAGAACATGCCGGGCAGGGACTTCTGATACCAGGAGAAGTCCTCCGCGGTCATGGTGGGCCCGTCCAGCTCGAAGAAGCCCACGGCCTTCCGCACCCGGTTGTGCAGGTCCGGGGGGTTCATCACGGCGGGGTACCCCTCCGTCATATACACGTTGACGGTGGCCCCGTAGGCGCGCTCAATGTCCTTGGCAATGGACACAATGCCCGCCCGGATGGAATAGAACACCTCGTCCTGGAACGCCCGCAGAGACCCCTCCATATGAGTGTGGTCTGACAGGGCGTTGCACACGGTGCCGCTTTCAAACTTGCCGAATTTCAGGAGCCTGAAAATGTTCTTGGGCAGCGCCCCCTCCAGCTTCATTACCCGCTGATAGAAGTCCACACCGGCAGCCAGGGCATCCACGCCCTCCTGTGCCTTGGCGATATGGGCGGTCTTGCCGTAGACATCCACCCGGACCTCGCAAGATCTCGCCATCATCTCGTTTTTCCGGCTGGCAATGATGCCCTCCGGCAGCTGGGGCCACAGGTGCAGGCCGAAAATCGCCTGGACCCTGTGGGCCCGGAACACGCCGGTGGCGCACAGGTCCTTGGCCCCGCCGGTGGTCTCCTCCGCGGGCTGGAAGACCAGCAAAACATTTCTGGGCAGGGTCTTCTTTTCATTCAGGCGGCGGGCTAACTCCAGCAAAATAGCCATGTGGCCGTCGTGGCCGCAGGCGTGCATACAGCCCTCGTGCTCCGAGCGGTAGTCCACCCTGTTCCGCTCCTGAATGGGCAGGGCATCCGCGTCCGCCCGGAAGGCAATGGCCTCCTTCTGGCCAAAGTCAAAATAGGCGCACAGCGCGCTTTCCATGGGGGAAAACACCTTGCAGTTCAGCTTTTCCAGGGACGCGCGCAGATAGGCCATGGTCTGGGGCAAAAGCCGGTCCAGCTCCGGAATCCGGTGCAGGGCGCGGCGGTCATCAATTAGTTCCATAATATCGCCTCCGGGCAAATTTTCCTTTATTATATTCTCTTTCCCGGGGGCTGTCAATTTCCCCTTGTGCTTTTTCGGAAAAAGTGATACCATAAAGAAAACGACACCAAAAGGAGAATCTACTATGATGAACGCGGAAGAAATCATTGCCTATATTCGCGATGCGGAAAAGAAGACCCCCGTCAAGGTCTATGTCTGGGAACAGGAGCCGGTCCCCTTCCCCAATTGCCATGAGTTCCCCGCGGGGAACGGCTGCAAAATCGTCTTCGGTGACTGGAAGGACATCGGCCCCGTGCTGGAACAGAACGAATTTGCCCACATCGAAATAGAAAACAACTGCCGCAATTCCGCCATCCCCCTGCTGGACCTGAAAAACATCCCCGCCCGCATTGAGCCCGGTGCCATTATCCGGGAGCAGGTGACCATTGAGAAGAACGCCGTTGTCATGATGGGTGCCATTCTGAATATCGGCGCGGTGGTGGGCGAGGGCACCATGATTGATATGGGTGCCGTCCTGGGTGGCCGGGCCACCGTGGGCAAGCACTGCCATGTCGGGGCCGGGGCCGTTCTCGCGGGCGTTGTGGAGCCCGCCTCTGCCACCCCCGTCATCATCGAAGACAACGTGCTCATCGGTGCCAACGCCGTGGTCATTGAGGGCTGCCGGGTGGGCCACGATGCCGTCGTCGCCGCCGGTGCCGTGGTGGTAGACGACGTGGCCCCAAACACCGTCGTCGCCGGCTGCCCCGCCCGGGTCATCAAAACCAAGGACGAAAAAACAGCCTCCAAAACCGCCCTGGTAGACGCGCTGCGGAAGCTGTAATTGTAAATATTTTGCGAATCGCTTGCATACTGCAAGCGAAAGCGGTATACTAGCCTCATAAGGAGGCGAGTAACTATGGCACGAACATCAAATGTATTCGCTCGGGTGGAGCCAGAAATTAAGGAGCAAGCCGAGCAGGTGCTCGAACAGCTTGGTATTCCCATGTCTAACGCCGTCAGCATGTTTTTACGGCAGGTCGTTTTGCAGCGTGGCATTCCTTTTGAGATGAAGCTGCCAGACCGCAAGCCGTTGGCTCTTGGGACATTAACCAAAGAGCAGCTGGACGCAGAGCTTGAAAAGGGTATGGCCGATATCCGAGAAGGCCGCACCTATTCCGCACAAAGTGTTTTAGATGAGCTAGAAAGAGATTACGGCATATGCATTGGAAAATAGAATTTACCAGCCAGGCACGGCAAGACCTTCGGAATATTCTGGACTATATCACTTTCGATTTGCAAGAACCGCAAATAGCCGTCAATCTGGTGCGGACGATTACGGAAGAAATCCTTTCTCTGGACCAGATGCCTATGCGATATCGTCTTTATGATGAAGAACCTTGGCGTACTCAGGGACTTCGATATTTTCCGGTGAAGGGCTATCTTATTTTTTATCGCCCAGATGCAGTCCAAGAAGCAGTTCATATCGTTCGAATCATTTACGGTGGGCGAGACATCAGCCGTCAGCTCCTCGAAATATAGAAAAATGAAAACTCCACCCCTTTCAGACCGCTTATTCCGGCGGAAGGGGTGGAGTTATTCAATTTTCAGAACTCTACACCCTTTCTGGCCCGGATGCCACGGTCGAAGGGGTGTTTTTGTTTTTTCATTTCCGTGACGTAGTCCGCGCACTCCAAAAGGGCCTGGGAGGGGTTGCGGCCGGTGAGGACGATTTCCTTTTCCTGTCCCCAGGTTTTTAAGAATTCTACCACCGGCTCCATGGGCACGATGCCCCGGTTCAGGGCGGAGATTACCTCGTCCAGAACCAGCAAATCCTTTTCCCGCCCCTTTTCCAACAGCTCCAGCAGATACCGGCTGTAGTCCTGCCGGGCGGTTTCCCGCTGGGCCTCCGTCATGCGGGCGTAGCGGCCCGGGACGGTTTTGCAGTGCAGGGTTTCCACCCCGGGGACGGTTTGCAGCACCCGGATTTCTCCCGAGGAGCCGTCCTTGAAAAACTGGCCGATGAGGACCCGTTTCCCGGCCCCGGCCATCCGCAGGGCCAGGCCCATGGCGGCGGTGGTTTTGCCCTTGCCGTCGCCGCAGTAGATATGCACCATCTCTTACACCTGCCGATTCAGGACCTTGTATACAAGGTCCATGTTCAGGCCGCGCCGCACCGCGTCCGCCAGAATGTCATACTGCTTCTGCTTGTAGGCATCCAGGTCAAACCGCTCCGACTCGCTGGGGTCCAGGCCCTTTCGGCGGCACAGGTCGGAAACCACCGCCTGGGCAATGCCCGGGGCATCGAAAATGCCGTGGATATAGCTGCCGTAGACGTTTTTGCCCACGGAAATCGGGGCGATGGGCTCCTTGCTGCGGCCCATGTGGATTTCGTAGCCCTGATAGGCAAGGCCGCTGAGGCCGGACAGGGGGCCTTCCACCTTTGGCAGCACGCCGGAGGTCTGCCGCTGGACCTTGTCCCCCCGGAACAGGGTGTCCATTGGGAGCAACCCCATACCGTTGACCCGGGTCACCCCCGCCGCCTCCACCTGGTCCGGGTCGGACACGGTGGTGCCCAGCATCTGGAAGCCGCCGCAGATACCGAAGACAATGCTGCCCCGGTCGTGGCAGTGGAGAATCGCCGCCTCCAGGCCGCTCTGCCGCAGCCACAGAAGGTCCGCAATGGTGCTCTTGGTGCCGGGAATCAAAATCATGTCCGGCTCCTTCAGCTGGTCCGGCCGCTCGATGTACCGCACGGACACATTGGGGAACCGCTCCAGGGGGCTCATATCCGTAAAGTTGGAGATTCTGGGCAGACGAATCACGGCGATATCAATGGCCTTGCGGGTGCTCTCCCGGGTGAAACGGGTGGAGAGGCTGTCCTCGTCGTCAATGTCCACATGGGTATAGGGGATGACCCCCGCCACAGGCACGCCGCAGATTTTCTCCAGGGTCTCAATGCCCGGCTGCAAAATCGCCCGATCCCCCCGGAATTTGTTGACGATGGTGCCCTTGACGCGCTTGCGCTCGTTCTCTTCCAAAAGGGCGATGGTGCCGTAGAGCTGGGCGAACACGCCGCCCCGGTCAATATCGCCCACCAGCAGCACCGGCGCGTCCACCAGCTCCGCAAGGCCCATGTTCACAATGTCCTGGTCCTTCAGGTTGATTTCCGCGGGGCTGCCCGCACCCTCAATGACGATGATGTCGTTTTCCGCCGCCAGAGAATTGTATGCCTCCATCACCTGGGGCACAAACTCCCGCTTCCGGCGGTAGTATTCCATGGCCCGCATATTGCCCACAGCCACGCCGTTTACAATCACCTGGCTGCCCACGTCGGTGGTAGGCTTTAGAAGGATGGGGTTCATCCGCACGTCCGGGGCCACCCCCGCCGCCTCCGCCTGCACCACCTGAGCCCGGCCCATCTCCCCGCCCGCGGCGGTGATGAAGGAGTTGAGCGCCATGTTCTGGCTCTTAAAGGGGGCCACCCGGTAGCCATCCTGCTTAAAAATCCGGCACAGCCCCGCGCACAGCAGACTCTTGCCCGCATTGGACATGGTGCCCTGAATCATAATGTTTTTTGCCATATGTATTCTCTCCTTATAGCACTTCGTAGCTTCCCCGGAAGGGGTGCCTCAGTTGAACGTATACCCTCGGATGGAAGCCTAAAAAGCCTTCTCCTGCTGGAGAAGGTACCCGCCGCAGCGGGGGGATGTGGAGGGGACACCTATAATAAGTGCCGGAGTACGTAGGAAGACACAGCTATAATACGGATTTTTAAGTTGGAATGTCTGTATTAACACGGAAATTCCGTTAGGTGTCCCCTCCACATCCGGCCCCTCGACGGGGCCACCTTCTCCAGCAGGAGAAGGCTTGGGGCTTTCCCGTCAGGGTATACGAATTCGCCCAAGTCTTCTATTTCATTCGTCTGTACTGCCCCTCATCAGTCAGGGCTGCGCCCTGACAGCTTCCCCGGAGGGGAAGCTCCCGGAGGGGAAGCTTTTTAACGCTTCCAGCAATTGCTTATTTTCTTCCGGCAGCTTTACCGCAACCCGGTACCAACCTTGCCCCAGGCCCAGGTAATTGGCGCAGGAGCGAATCTGGATGCCCATTTGGAGCAGGGGCTCCCGGAGTTCCCGGTTCGAATAAAACAGGATGTAATTGGTCCGGGAGGGGACAACCGTAAAGCCCAGGCTTTTTAGCCCCGCTTCCAGCACCGGGCGCTGGGTGTGGATGGTCTCGTTGGCCTTTTTTAAGAATTCCCCCTGGGAAAGGGCCGCGATGCCCGCCGCCTGGGCGGGGATGGACACATTCCAGGGCTGCACCTGGCTGCCCATGGTTTTGAGAAGCGCTTGGTTTTCCGTCAGGCAATAGCCCAGCCGCAGACCCGCCATGCCGTAGCTTTTGGTAAAGGCCTTGAGTAGGAACAGGCCCTCGTATTCCGGCAGGAAGGGCTTCATGCTCACATCCTCGCCTCCCTGGGTCAGGTCCAGGAAGCACTCGTCGATGAAGAGGAAAATGTTTTTCTCCTTGCAAATGGCCAGGATTTTCTCCATCAGAGGCCGTTCCGTCACCTGGCCGGTGGGGTTATTGGGGTTGCAGAGCATGAGCATTTCCCCGTCAAAGCCCTCCAAATAGGATAAAAACGCCTCCGTCAGGGCAAAATGGTCCTCCGCCCTGAGCAGATAGTGCTCCACCTCTGTTCCAAAAACCTTCAGCGCCGTCTCGTATTCGCTGAAGCAGGGGCTGAGGAGCAGGGCTTTCCGGGGCCGCAGGGCCATGCAGCAGGAGAAAATCAGCTCCGCCGCGCCGTTGCCGCAGAAAACGCTCTTTCCGTCCACCCCTTCAAATTGGGCAATGGCGCTGACAAGTCCCCGGCAATAGGGGTCCGGGTAGCACCGGAGCCGGTCTACACACCCCGCCACCGCGTCCTTCACCGCCTGGGGGGTGCCGTAGGGGTTGATATTGGCGGAAAAATCCAGGAGGATTTCCCGGGAGTACAGGTCCCCGCCGTGGGGATTTTGGGTTTCGTATAGCATGTATTGTTCCTCTTACAGCAGCTGCGCCAGAACACAAAGGGCCAGCATCAAAACGGTGGTCCCATACATGAGCTTGCAGCTCAGCGGAATATCCTCCGGGGTAATCTCCCGCAGGGCATCGCCAATGTACTTCTTCTTGTGGAGCACCCCGTGATACCAGGCATCCCCCGCCAGCCGCACCCCCAGGAGTCCCGCGCAGACGGATTCGGTCTGGGCGGAATTGGGGCTTGCGTGGTTGTAGCGGTCCCGCTTGAAAATCTTCCAGCCGTTTTTGAAATTCAGTCCCAGCAGCCCGCCGGCAAGAAGCATGGCAAGGCCGCTGAGCCGGGCGGGGATATAATTGAACACGTCGTCCAGCTTTGCCGGGATACAGCCGATGTTTTTATAGGGCATCTCCACATAGCCCAGCATGGAATCCATGGTGTTCACCGCCTTGTAGGCAAAGGCCAGTGGGGCCCCGCCCAGGGCAAAATACAGCATGGGGGCAATCACCCCGTCGGAACAGTTCTCCGCCACAGTCTCCACCGCGGCCCGAGTGACGGCCTTGTCGTCCAAATTCTGGGTATCCCGGCCCACAATCATGGATACGGCGTAACGGGCATCCTCTATGGTGCCGGTTTTCAGGGCAGTGTAGACCTTCATGCTCTCTTGTTTCAGGCTCTTGGCAGCCAAAACCTGCCAGCACATCACGGACTCCGCCGCAATCCGCAGAATGGGGGAAGCCAAGCCGCACAGCCAGAGAATCCCCAGGGGCACCAGGAAGCTCACCGCCACCGTCAGCACCCAGAGAATGCCGCCGGCGGTCATTTCCCCGGCCCGGGTCTTGGGAAAAATTCGCCGCAGGCCCTTTTCCAGCAGGGAGATGAGCTTTCCAATCCCCACCACCGGATGGGGCAGCCCATGGGGGTCCCCCAGCAGGCAGTCCAGAAGGAAGCCCAGCAAAAGGGAAATTACAATTTCTTTTCTCATGTTGATTCCTTTTGTCACGAACAATTTCCGTAGGGGCGGCTACCAGCCGCCCGCCAGCCAACGGAACCGCGTTCTTTGTATCCACAGCTCTGTTGCGGTACATTTCGGGCGGCTAATAGCCGCCCCTACGGAATTTTTCTGAATTTCCAACAATTCGTCTTACTTTCCGTCAAACGTGAACAGATAAATGGGGTTCTGGCCCTGCATCATGGTGTAGGGGCCGACCTTGTGGCCCTGGGCCACGGTCAGGCACAGGCATTCGCCGCCATAAACCCTGCTGAGCCTTGTGAGCTCCGCCACGGTTTCCAGGGCAACCGCCGCCGCCACAATCCGGGCACTTTTGTTTTTGTCCCAGGCGGCATTGAAAATAGCCTCCATATTGCCGGAGCTGCCGCCCACAAACACATGGGTGGGGGCGGGCAGCTCCTCGCAGCCCCCAGGGGCCAGGGCCTCCACCGCCGTCAGATTGGCGGCATGGAGCCGCTTGGCGTTCTCCCGCAGAAGCTCCAGGGCCTCCTTCTTTTTCTCCACCGCGTAGGTGTGGCCCAGGTCCGCCTGAAGGGCCATCTCAATGGCTACGCTGCCGGTGCCCGCGCCGATATCCCAGCACACGGAATCCCGGCGAAGCCCCAGCTTGGAAAGGGCCACCGCCCGGACCTCGCTTTTGGTCATGGGGACCACCGTGCCGTCGGCGTGATTGCCCCGCTGGAACGCCGTGTCCGGAAGCCCCTGGGTGACAACGCCCTTGCCGCCGCCGGTAATCAGGGCCACGCTGAGCTTGTCAAACCGGCCCTCCGCCAGCTCGGAAGCCGTGCCCCTTGTGATTTTCTCCTCCGGGTATCCCAGGCGCTCGCCAACGGCGACGCTTACGTCTCCCAGCCCCGCCGCCGCAAGGCTCCCGCACAGATCGCGCATACCGTTCTCCCCCCCAACCAGGGCGAAGACCTTTTCATGCTTCTGTACCGTCCCGGCGATGTCCCCCGCCCGTCCGTGCAGGCTCAGGCAGAAGACATCCTCATAGCTCACCCCTAGCCGGGCGCAGAGCACCACCAGGCTGGAAAGCCCGGGCTCCAGCGTCACCTTCCATTGGGAGAGCAGGGGCAAAAGCTTCCGGGTGCCGCTGTAGAAGCCCACGTCCCCCGCCATGACCACGGCGAAGGTTTCGCACTCCGGATGGGCCTCAATGGCGTTTACGATTGCCTCCGGGGCAATGGCCTCCACCTTCAGCTGGCCGGGCAGGGCCACGGCCTCCAGCATTCGGCTGGCCCCAATCAGGCAGTCCGCCTGGGCCATGGCCTCCTGGGCGGCCAGGGTCTGGTGCGCCCGGTCCCCGGGGCCGATGCCCACCACGGTGACTTTGGGGCTCACCGCAAACCGGAATCTGCGGCACAGCTCCCGGACCGTCTCCCCGAAGCTCAGCCCCGGGGCGCTCTCAGGCCGCCCGATGACCAGGAGCCTGGCCCCCGTCTTTTGGGCGGCGCTGACCTTTTCCCAAAAGCCGCCCCGGGCCCCGGTCTGCTTGGTCACCAGGGTGGCAGCGTTGCAGGCGTGGAGCATGGCCACATTCAGCTCCTCGGAAAAGGGGCCCTGCAGGGCGTAGGTATGGGCGGCGGGCAGCCCCGCCTCCCGACAGGCGGCGAGGCTTGCCTCCACCGGCAGCACCCGGGCATAGACCCGTTCGGCAAAGTCCGGCAGGGCGGCATAGGCCTTCAGCTCCTTGCTGCCCGTGGTCAAAAAAATGTTCCCCGGTATCGTTTTCAGCATTTCCACCGCGTCGGCCGTGGAGTCCGCCCACAGGCAGTTATCGGGAACGCCCCCGTCCCGGGTCAGCCGGAGGTAGGGCGTATCCGTTTTCTCACAGGCGGCGCGGATGTTTTCCGTCACAATGGGGGCGTAGGGGTGGGTGGCATCCACCACGCAGTCAAACCGGCGCTCCCGGAAGAGGGTCTCCATGGCCGCCCCGTCCAAGCGCTGGGCGGAGACCTCCGCCCCGGGAATCTCCTCCAGCAGCTCCCCGCCGTACTCCGTAGCCGCGCAGGCCAGTACGGATGCCTGGGGGGCCAGCCAGTGAATCATCGCCCGTCCGTCCGCCGTTCCGGCGAATACACACAGCTTATACATCCCGGTAGCCTCTTGGCGTCACCAGATGCCCGGCGATAACCTTGGTCTGGGCGTTGCCGATGAACACGGTGCAGAACATGTCCGCGTCAAAGTCCCGCAGCTCCTGAAGCGTCAGGAGGGTCTTGCTCTGCCCCTCCCTGCCGATGTTGCGGACCACGCCGCAGGGCCGGTCCTCGGGCAGGGTACGCAGGAGAATGTCACAGGCCTTTGCCAGATGGTCGGGCCGCCCGTGGCTCTTGGGGTTATACAGGACAATGGACAGGTCCGCCTTGGCGGCATAATCCAGTCTCTTTTCAATTTTCTCCCAGGGGGTCAGCCGGTCGGACAGGCTGATGACGGCAAAGTCGTGGGTCAGGGGGGCCCCCAGCACCGCACCGCCGGAGCAGGCAGCGGTAAGGCCGGGAACCACCTCCGCCTCCACCCTAGAGTCCTCCCCCAGCAGCTCATAGATGAGGGCCGCCATGCCGTAGATGCCGCTGTCGCCGGAACAGACCATGGAAACGGTCTTGCCCTTCTCGGCCTCCTCGATGGCCATGCGGCAGCGGTCCGCCTCCTGGGTCATGGGGGTGGACAGATATTCCTTGTCGGGATACCGGTCCTTGACCAAATCCACATACACGGGATAGCCAACGATTACCTGGCTCTCGGCCAGGGCCCGGTCCGCCCGGACGGTCATATTTTCATAGTTTCCCGGGCCGATGCCCACAATATACAGCTTCAAAAGGATACCTCCCAATCTGTTTCGGCCACCGCCACGGTCACGCCCTGGCAGGCCGTCTTCTTTACAATCATCGTTCCCCCGCTTTTTGCCGCCGCCCGCTCGCAGACGTTGTCAACGCCGGTGACGGAGGACACAAAGCTGGAGGGGGTAAATTCCCCCGGCACCGCCCGCAGCTCCTCCGCGGAATAGAAGCGGATGGGGATTTTTCTTTCGGCGCAGAAGTCCAGCAGCCCCTGCTCGTCTTTCTTCAAATCGATGGACGCGGCGGAAACCACCGCCTCCGGGCGCAGTCCGTTTTCCGCCAGAACCGCGTCCACCGCCCGGGCAATGGCCTCCTTGGGAGTTCCCCGGCGGCAGCCAAGGCCCAGAGCAAGGGCTTTGGGAATGAGATGCAGGGTGCGCCCGTAGGGACTATTCCCATGCACCCCCACATAGATGCCCAGGTCCCCGGCTTTCCCCTCCGTCAGCCCCTGGGGAAGGGTGCCTTTTGGGGGCTTTTCAGAACAAAAGGGCACGTCTCGCTCCAGGATTTCCCCGGAAACCGCCTTGGCAAGCGCCATGCTTCCGATGGAAAAGCCCTGCTGGGTGGCCCAGGTGTCCACGGAGAATTTGCCCTCCACGTCCGTGGCCGTGGTGACAATGGGCTGGGCCCCGATGGCCCGGGCCAAGTCCCTTGTCAGGGCGTTGGCCCCGCCGATGTGGCCGGAGAGAAGGGAAATGACATAGGTCCCCCCTTCGTCAATGACCAGCACCCCGGGGTCCGTCTTCTTGTCCTTCACCCAGGGGGCAATGCCCCGGACGGCCATACCGGTGCTGCCGATGAACACCATTTGGTCACACCAGGAAAACAGGTCCCCCACGGCACGGGTCAGCGGGGGATGATAGCTTTCAAAATCCGGAAAGCCGAACTTTTCCATGGTCATCATCCGGGTTTCCTCGGCGGAAAGGGCTTCCTTCACCCTCCTTGCCAAAAGGCATCCCCGGCGGGTAAAGGCCAGAATGCTCAGTCGCATTTCTTCGCCGCCTCGTGGAAGGGCCGCTCGTAGCTGGGGTCATAGAGGAAGGATTTGGTATACTTGTCGCCCATGCAGTCGCCTACGATAATCAGGCTGGTACGGGTCAGGTTGTTTTCCGTCACGGTCTTGTGCAGGGTATCCACCGTGCAGTGGTAGATGCGCTCGTCGGGCCAGCTGGCCTTGAACACCACCGCCACAGGGGTAGAGCCGGGATAGCCGCCCTCCATCAGCTCCTTTTGGAGCTCCTCGGTCAGGCGGGTACTGAGATACAGGCACATGGTGGCCCGGTGGGCCGCCAGAGAGCGGATGCTCTCCTTTTCGGGGACCTTGGTCCGCCCGGTCTGCCGGGTAATGATCACCGTCTGGCTCACGTCCGGCAAAGTGAACTCCTGCTTCAAGGAGGCGGCAGCCCCGCAGAAGGCGCTGACACCGGGGGTCACGTCGTATTCAATGCCCCGGGGAATCAGCTCGTCAAACTGCTCCCGAACCGCGCCGTAGATGCTGCTGTCGCCGGTGTGCAGCCGGACCGTGGTCTTGCCCTCGGCCTCCGCCTTGACGATGACGGCGGTGGTCTCCTCCAGGGTCATCTTGGCGCTGTTGTGGATTTCGCAGCCTTCCTTGCAGTAGTGGAGCAACTCCGGATTCACCAGGGACCCGGCGTAAATCACCACATCCGCCTGAGAAAGGAGCTTTGCCCCCCGCACCGTAATCAAATCCGCCGCGCCGCACCCGGCACCGACAAAATGTACCATATTATTTCCTCCTGTTTATATGTTCAAAATCTTTCCAATCAATTCTTCCGTATTGTCCGTCTTCCCCAAAAGGCCATACTCCTTGGAGAACATGGCACAGGCCATTTCCATATCCTGGGCACGGTACTGCAAGTGGAAGTGGATGCGCTTCATCAGCCTGTCCAGGACCTTCTCTTTGTCCTGCCCCAGCAGGCGCAGGCAGTCGTCGCAGCTGACGCACTCCAGCATGGCGGCGATGGTCTCTTTGTTGACCCCCTCGGCACCGGCCATGGCGGAGAGAATCTCCGTGCGGCAGTCGCCGTATTTGGAGTGGGTATTCATCATGCCGCCGCCCAGCTTCACAAGCTTTCCGATGTGGCCGATGAGCACCGCCCCCCGGAAGCCCAGCTCCCGGCACATGTCCAGGGAAACCCCAATAAAATTGGACACCTGCACCGCGGTTTTCGGGTCAATCCCCAAGGAATCCCGGATAAAATCCGAGCCGTAGTTCCCCGGGGTCAGCAAAACATAGTCCCCCTGGGTCCGCTTCTGGCGGAGCTCCACCCGGATGGTATCGATGAGGGCCTGCTCGCTCATGGGCTCCACAATGCCGGTGGTGCCCAGAATAGAGATGCCTCCCACGATGCCCAGGCGAGGATTGAAGGTCTTTTTCGCCAGCTCCTCCCCCAATGGCACGGAGAGCTCCACGGAGAAGCCCCCGGGATAGTCCAGGGTCTTCGCCACCTCCAGAAGGTTTTCCCGGATCATCTGCCGGGGCACGGAGTTGATGGCGGCATTTCCCACCGGCTGGTCAAGCCCGGGCTTGGTCACCCGGCCCACGCCGAAGCCGCCGTCAATGTCCACCCCGGGAGTCTCCTTTTTCCGCACGGTGGCGAAAATCAGGGCCCCCGCCGTCACATCCGGGTCGTCCCCCGCGTCCTTGGCGATGGCACAGGAGACAAAATTCTCTTCCCGGGTGATTTCCTCTACGGAAAGGGTCAGGTCGATGCCCTTGGGGGTGTGCAGGCCGATGGTTTTCTTCTCCCGGCCCGTTAACAGCATCCATCCCGCCGCCTTGGCGGCGGCGGCGGCGCAGGAGCCGGTGGTGTAGCCCATGCGCAGCTGCTTTCCGTCCTTAATGACAAACTGCTCCATTATCTCGTAATCTGATACAGCATGGCGTTGCAGATGGCGGCGGCCACGTTGCTGCCGCCCTTCCGGCCCCGGGCCACGATGTAGGGGGCAAGGCCCGATTCCATAATCTCTTCCTTGCTCTCTACCACGTTGACAAAGCCCACGGGAACGCCTACGATGAGGGCCGGGTGCAGTGTCCCCGCCTCCATCTGCTCTTTGATGGAAATCAGCGCCGTAGGGGCGTTGCCAATGGCGAAGATGCAGGGCTTGGGGAGCTTCGCCGCCCGCTCCATGGAAACAATGGCCCGGGTAATGCCCCGCTCCTTGGCCTCCTTGGCAACGTCGGGGTCCGACATAAAGCAGTGGACCTCGCCGCCCAGCTTGCCCAGAATGGTCTTGTTGATGCCCGCCTTGGCCATCTGGGTATCGGTGACGATGTCGCACCCGCCCCGCAGAGCCTCAATCCCCTTGGCAACGGCCCCGGGGGAGAACACCAGATTCTTGGCGTAGTCAAAGTCCGCGGAGGTGTGAATCACCCGCTTGACAACCAATTCATTTTCCGGGGCAATGGGGGTATCCCCCAAAAGCTCCGTGATGATTTCAAAGCTCCGCTTTTCAATATCCATGGGTTTGATAATTTCCAGCATGGTTTTCGTCTCCTTTTCTTGAAATCCAACCTTAACCTTCCCCTTGGGGAAGGGGGACCGCCCGCAGGCGGTGGATGAGGGCAGTACAGGCTGATGGAATATAAGACTTGGGCGAATTCGTATAATCCGAAAGCCATAACCCCTAGCCTTCTCCTGCTGGAGAAGGTGGCCCGCAAGCCGGATGTGGAGGGGACACCTGACGGAATTGCCGTGCTAAAACAGGCACTCAAAGCTTTAACGTCCCGCATCATAGCTTCCTTTTCTTACATACTCCGGAACTTGTTGTAGGTGTCCCCTCCACATTCCCCCGCTGCGGCGGGGACCTTCTCCAGCAGGAGAAGGCTTTTTCGTTTCCGTCGGGGGGTATACGAATTCGCCCGGGCTTATTCATTCCGTCGGTCTGTACCGCCCCTCATCAGTCAGGGCTGCGCCCTGCCAGCTTCCCCAGAGGGGAAGCTTTTGGTCCGTTTTTAATAGCAGGTCTATCCAAATACTCAAACAGTCTCGTCTTTCGAATGACATGCCCTTAAAAACCTCGCCGCCATTTCCGGCTTGGCGTAGAAATGGAAATGGGGGAAGCCCGCGTAGAGATGTTCGGTTCCGTGGCCGCAGTCCCAGTGGCGGCCGTCGGCCTTTTGGGCCAGGAAGTCCTCTCCGTTGCAGGTGGTGTCGTAATAGTGGAATTCGTGGGCGGGGATTTCCTCCCCGGCGGCGCAGAGAAGATTGTCCTTCCTTGCTTTCAACGTGACATAGCCAAAGCGCACCAGCTTCCCGGCGTTCCGGCCGGTGCCGTGGAAGGCCCCCACCATGTCCGCCCCGTCCAGCTCGTCCAGCAGATACAAAAATCCGCCGCACTCGGCAATGCAGGGCAGGCCCTTTTGCAGGGCGGCAAGAACACTCTCCCGCATGGTTTTGTTCCGGGACAGCTCCTTTGTATACAGCTCCGGGTAGCCGCCGCCTAAGTAGAGCCCGGCGATGTTCTCGGGCAGCGCTTCATCCGTCAGCGGGGAGAAGGGCACCAGCTCTGCCCCCAGGCGCTCCAGCAAATCCAGATTGTCCTGATAGTAAAAGCAGAAGGCCCGGTCCCTTGCCACCGCCACCCGGACAGGCCCCACCGGGTTCGGAAGCGCCGGGGGCTCCCAACGAAGGGGCGGCGCGGAGGCGGCCAGGGCCAAAAGCCCCTGGATATCCACACTTTTTTCAATCTGGTCCGCCAAAAGGTGCAGCTTTTCCTGCAAATCCGTCATTTCCTCGGCGGTAATCAGCCCCAGATGGCGGCTTTCCAGGGTGCAGTCCTTCATCACAGGCAGATACCCCAGGGGCCGGACCCGGCCTTCGAAGGTCTCCAGAATGGCATCCCGGAGCTTAGGATAGAACATAACAGAGCACCGGTTTAAAACCACCCCCTGAATACCGCTGTCCGGGTGCAGGTTCAGAAACCCGGAAATGGTTGCGAGCACCGAGTGAGCCGCCCCCCGGGCATCCACCGTCAGCACCACAGGAGTGCCGGTGGTCCGGGCCACATCGTAGGAGCTGGCCCGGGTGGTAAGTCCCACGCCGTCATAGTAGCCCATAACCCCCTCGGTCACGGCAAGCCCGAAGCCCTCGCTCCCCTTGGCCATGAGATAGCGCAGAGTATTGGCATCCACAAACTGCAAATCCAGATTCCGGCAGGGGGTATGCAGCGCCGAGGCGTGAAACATGGGGTCGATGTAATCCGGGCCGCATTTGAAGGAGCAGACCTTCTCCCCCCGGCGGTTCAGGGCGAACAGCAGACCGGAAACCAGGGTGGTTTTTCCACAGCCGCTGTTGGTTCCCGCCAGAAGAAGACGGGGCAGTTTCTTTTCCATTCGCATCACCACAAAAGCCGCCACGGCCCTACAGACCGCCGCGGCAGATTTCTCAAAAAAGAACGGGGGAGAATCGCTTCTCCCCCGTCGATTTTTTAACACGCAGGGATTTTCTGGCGGGCAATCTGCAACGAATGGTAAGGGGGAAACCACATATACAGCACCAAAAAATCAGAAACTGCGGCAGTTCCGAAACTGCCGCAGCCGTTTTTCTGCGTCAAAAGCTGCCATAAGCCCCGTACTTGCAGGGCCTGACACACAAACCGTCTCAGCAGGTATCCTGGCTCACGCATCCTAAGCCTGGGCAGCGTCTTCTCGGAAAAACCCAATGACCGGCTTTCGCCCTCTGCCCCGGCCTCCACGCTCACAGTGGCGGTACCGCTCGGGAGTTGCACCCGATTCCCTATTCTCTCCCAAGAGCCCGGACGGCCCTGGGAGCACTGAAACTGGTATTCACTTTCGCTTACATTCTATCACAGCGCTTATGCAATGTCAACAAGAATCCACATATCTTCACGACGATTGCACGAGTTATCATTCTATGAACAAATTCCAGCAAGATACCGTAGGGGCGGTGCGTCGCGCAGCGAATCAAAATCCAACGATTGCCGGTGGCAATCGAACAATGATTCTATCGGCTGCCATGCCGCCCGAAATGTATCGGGATTGAGCTGTTTATATGAAACACTCTGGCCCATTGGTTTTCGGGCGGCTAGTAGCCGCCCCTACGGTTCACACAATGTTTACTTGTGCAATCGTCGTGGTTTCTGCTCTGAATTCTTGCTTTTTGCCATGGAATGTGGTATAGTAAGAACATTCTGTTTACTGGAGGCCACTACCCCATGGGCTTGCGCAAATTCACCAATATTCTCGCCACGCTGCTCCTGCTGCTGGCGCTCACCGGCTGCGGGCGCGCCCCAGAGAAAACCGCGCCCACCACCCAGCCGCCGGAGACCACGAACCCCTCCTATCTTGCCACGGAGCTGCAAATGGTTGTCACCTATGAAAACGTGGGTGAGCTGGAAAACTATAAAAACCTGACCCTTCTGGATGCCACCGGCTCCACCGCCTACCCGGCCCTGGAGGTCTACGCCCGGAACCACCCCAATGTCAATGTGATTTACACCGTGGATTTGGGCAAAAAGGAGGTTGCCCACGGCATCCCCGAGATTACCCTCACCGCCGATGAGACGGACTACGATGCCCTCATGACCAATCTGGCCTATTTGAAGGACACACAAAAGCTGATCCTGCCCAAAACCTCCCTCAGCGCTGAGGAGCTGCAGGTTTTGGCGGACACCTATCCGGACCTGGAAATCTCCTACACCCTGGGTCTTGCGGGCCAGGAATTCACCGCCGACACCACTGCCCTGGACCTTTCCGCCCTGACCTCCGGCCAGGTCACCGCCGCCTCCGAGACCCTGGCGCGGCTTCCGAATCTGGAAACCGTGGAGCTCATGAGCGCCTCCGGCACAAGCAGCCTCAGCCAGCAGGATGTGGAAACTCTGGTGGTCGCCGCTCCCAACGCCAAATTTCACTACACCTTCCAGCTGTTCGGAAAGCAGATTTCCACCGATGACGAGCAGGTCACCTTCCAGAATCTGACCCTCACAGAGGCGGATATCCCAACCCTTCGGCAGGCCCTGGCCATTATGACCGGGTGCAAGGCCTTCATTCTGGGCAACTGCGGGCTGGACAACGAGACCATGGCCACCATCCGGGCGGATTACCCCAATACGGAGCTGGTCTGGAAAATCCAGTTCGGCAAGTACAGCGCCTGGACCAATACGGATACCATCCGAGCGGTATACAACGTCTTTGACGACACCTGCGAAAACCTCAAATACTGCTGGCGGGTCAAATATATGGACATCGGCCATAACGATACCCTGACGGATTTGAGCTTTCTGAGCTATATGCCGGATTTGGAAATCCTCATTGCCTCCGGCAGCGCGGTAGTGCAGCTCCCCGAGGGCATCGGGAACTGCAAGAAGCTGGAATTTTTGGAGCTCGCCAACTGCTACAAGCTGGAATCCATCGACCCTCTGGCCGGCTGCGAGGGCCTCAAAAACCTGAACATCTGCTATTCCAAGGTTTCGGACCTGAAGGCCCTGGACGGCCTGCCCCTGGAGCAGTTCATGTGCAAGCAGACCCGGGTCCCCGCGGCAGAGCAGAAGGTTTTCAAGGAAATCCACCCCGACTGCATTACCAATTTCTACGGCAAGGAATCCTACGCCGGTGCCGGCTGGCGCTACAAGGACAACGGCAAGACCTATACGGAAATCTACAAAAAAGTCCGTGAGGTCTTCGACTACGACGACCTGCCAACCTGAAGCCCAAAAAATCCCCGACGCTTCGTCTGAAAAGCGTCGGGGATTTCTGTTTTCAAAATTCGTGTCAGCGCATATAGTCAAACTGCAAATCGTAGATATCCACGGTATCGCCGTCCTGAATGCCCATCTGCTCCAGACGGTCAAACAGACCGGACTTGCGGAGCATCTGGTCAAAGTAGTTCCGGGACTCGTAGTCGTCGAAATTGATGTTCTGAACCAGCCGTTCCAGCCACGTACCGGTAACCACCCAGGTAGAGCCCAGATGCTCGACGGTAAGCTCCTGGGGGTCTCCCGCCTGGGGCCGCTGCTCGATGTACTCCGGCTCGTAAATGGTCACGGGGGGAAGAGAACGCAGCTTCTCGGCCACCACCCGCATCAGGTTCCGGGTGCCCTGAGTGGTGCCCGCGGAAATCTCATACAGCTCACACCCGGCGGCTTCTACGCAGGCCCGGAGGCGCTGGAGGTTGTCGCTGTCCGGGGGCAGCAAATCAATTTTATTGGCGGCCACAATCATGGGCCGGTTGCTCAGGTCCACGCTGTAGTTTGCCAGCTCGTCGCAGATGGCGTTAAAGTCCTCCACCGGGTCTCTGCCCTCGCTGCCGGATACGTCCACCACATGGACCAGGAGACGGCACCGGTCGATATGCCGCAGGAAGTCATGTCCCAGACCCGCGCCCTCGGCAGCACCCTCGATGATGCCGGGGATATCGGCCATGACGAAGGACACGCCCTCATCCACATAGATGACCCCCAGGTTGGGGAACAGGGTGGTAAAATGGTAGTTGGCGATTTTGGGGCGGGCGTTGGAGGTGACGGACAGCAGGGTGGATTTTCCCACATTGGGGAAGCCCACCAGGCCCACGTCCGCCAGAAGCTTCAGCTCCAGAATCACATCCCGCTCCTGACCCTTCAGGCCCACCTTGGCAAACCGGGGCACCTGACGGGTCGCGGTGGCGTAGTGGGCATTTCCCCAGCCGCCCCGGCCGCCCTTGGCGATGACGAAATCCTCACCGGTGGACATATCCACAATAATCTGGTTGGTCTCCGCGTCCCGGACCACCGTCCCCCGGGGGACCTCAATGACCAGGGGCTCTCCCCGCTTGCCGCTCATATTGCGGCCCTGGCCGTTCATGCCCGCCTGGGCGGCGTACTTGCGCTTATAGCGGAAATCCAGAAGCGTGGACAGGTTGTCATTGACCCGCAGAATCACGCTGCCGCCATGGCCGCCGTCGCCGCCGTCGGGACCGCCGGAGGCCACATACTTCTCCCGGTGGAAGGCAACGGCACCGTCGCCGCCCCGTCCACCGCAGACCGTAATTCGAACTTTATCTACAAACATGGTTTTCCTCCCCATTGATTCCGGCGGGTGACACAGAAAAAGAGGTCTCCCCTTTTGCGGGAACATCCTTTTCTCTGCCACCCAGGTTTTAAAAAAAGGACTGCCGCGGAAAAAGCAGCAGTCCTTCGTTTCTTAGGCTTGTCTTACTGCTCAGCGTAAACGGAGCACTTCCGACGATCCTTGCCCATGCGCTCGAACTTGACGGTACCGTCAACCAGAGCGAACAGAGTGTCATCCTTGCCGATACCCACGTTGGTGCCGGGATGGATGTGGGTGCCTCTCTGGCGAACCAGGATGTTGCCAGCCAGAACGAACTGACCGTCAGCACGCTTGCAACCCAGACGCTTGGACTCGGAATCACGGCCGTTCTTGGTGGAACCGCCGCCCTTGTGGTGAGCGAAGAACTGAATACCAATCTTCAGCATTGTATTACACCTCCAAAACTTCGATGTTATCGGGATATTCATCCCGCAGACTGCACAGATACAGCATCATACCGGCGAGACACGCCTGGACGCTTTCCTCTTCGTCGCAGCTGGCGGGGAGGGTCAGAGTAACGCGGGCCTCCGCATCCTTGACCCGAACCTTGGCCTTGGCACCGCACACATCATTGATGGTGGCCTCAGCCATGGAAACAACGGCGCTGACGGCGGCACAGACAATATCGCTGCCTGCCTCGGCATAGCCGCTGTGACCGGAGACGGAGAATCCGGTGATTCGCTCGTCCTCGGTAAAAAATTCGATTTTCGTCATACTCTTAAATTACAGAGCGATCTTGGTGATCTCGACCTTGGTGTAGGGCTGACGATGACCGATGTGGGTCTTCTCGTTCTTCTTTGCCTTGTACTTCAGAACGTCGATCTTCTTGCCCTTGCCGTTCTTCACGACCTTGGCCTCCACGGTGGCACCCTCCACAACGGGAGCGCCGATCTTGGAATTCTCGCCGTCCAGCACAGCCAGAACCTGGTCAAACTTCACGGTCTGCTCAGCCTCAACAGCCAGCTTCTCGATGAAAACGACATCGCCCTCGGCTACGGTGTACTGCTTACCGCCGGTAACAAAAACTGCCTTCATTTTTCTTTCACCTACTTTAATTGTGTAGTCTCGCTCTGAAGGCGGCTGCTTTTGGGCAGCAACTTAAAAGCCTCTTCGATGCGGCTGAGTTATTCTATCACTGTTTAAGCGAAATGTCAACAGGTTTTTTGAAGAAAAGTCAATTGTTTTGAGGGTTGTTTGCTCTCTCCATTCCTGTGAAACCGTGGCCAAATGGTAAGGCAAAGGTCTGCTAAACCTTCATGCCTCAGTTTAAATCCAAGCTGCAGTCAGTGTACATTCCTTCAACCGGTTTCTGCCACATGTTCACGGGTAAGTATTGGCTTTGGATGGCCATCAGCATCAAAAAATGTACGCTCCGTTCCCGGGAAAACATCTATCAGCGCATTCAGGATTTCCGGTTCATCCCAAAAAACATCTGCCCAAACCGAGAAAAACCCTGAGTACCTTGCTGTGTCAATAATCTGCTCTTTCATTTCCCCGAATCTGTTTTTCTGCCATCGACTCTTTGCAATGCATGCCGTTTGATACGCTTCATTTCTTTTTTTCGTTCGTCTGTCCGTTACATTACCCAATTTGACGAGGTCAAAAAGATTTTTTGCTTTCTCATAAGCAGCTCCACTCGGATCCACTTGGTTGAGCGCGTTTTCATGAATCGAAGGAATGCCATATTCATAAGTATACGCCAAGGCGGTGTTATACTTGTCCGGCCAGAGATACGCATCCATATTTTCCACACATACCGTGTCGCTCTTCCGTGCATTGCAGTACTTGCAGCCAAGCAGAAGGTTATCCCAGACTGTCGCCAGCTCCCGATTTTTTGATTTTGAGACCACATGCTCTATTTCCGGCACATGGTCCAACGGCAGGCCGCAATACGAGCAATAGGAACCAATTGCATCTTCCAGAAATGGTAGCGCATCACCATAATTTGATATGGAGGCGTATGGCGCTTTTCCCTTATTGATTGGTCTCATTTTGTTCCACTTCCAATTTTTTTGCAGCAAATTCCTGTCTAATCAACGCAAGATACGCCGGATTATCACTGTATTCCGCTTCCATAACCGCCATTTCCCGGCGGAGTGCTTCGATACGTTCATGAGATGCGCAGCTCTTCAACGCGGTAAAAAAGTTCATCGCCGCGTCAAACATATTTTTCTTTTTCTCGCTATACTGCGGCATTTCAACGCCCATAATGTCTTCAGCGATGTCCTCAATGCTTTCCCCCGCGTATTCCTCCGCAAGAGGCTTCTCCTCTCGGTCCAGTGTAATCAGCTCGCCGTCTTCCAAAGATTGGATGATAAACGGCGAATGCGTCGCGCAGATAAACTGGATTCTCGGGAACAGTGTTTTGAGAATTCCGATGATCCGTCTCTGCCATGTAGGATGCAGGCTGAGATCGATTTCATCAATAATCACCACACCGGGTGTTTTTTGAAGTGCCTCACCCTGAAGATACGGATTTAGGATGCACATACGTGTTGCGATATCCAGCACGATTTTGATTACATTTCGATATCCGTCACTTAATGTCGTAAACGGTACAACAATCCCCTCATTGTTTTTCAGCGCAACAATATCCTTTCCGTAACGCGTGGAAAAAATAACGCGCTCATTCGCTCTTAATTCATCGTGGAGTGCATAATTAATGGCATTCAAAATGGCATCATACGCGGGGTACGGTTTTCCTTCATTTTCCTCAACCGCAACGGATTGAAGCATATTGATATATCCAAACGCAAGCTCGGTTCCATGTTTTCCATCCAGGCAGCGGTAATAGGCATCCGTCCGGCCAAACACACCGGCTTCATACGAAACAGATTTTGTTTCGTTCCACAGCCGTGCAGAGCTCAAATACAGCACGATTGGAAAAACAAGCTCTTTGTCTTCATGATTCGCCTGCGCAATCATTTTCTCCCAGGAAACAACTGTAGGCTGCATCGGATTGGGACCATCAAATTTTGTCCGCCCATCCTCCTTTGGAAGCACCCGCTGAAACCTGATCGGTTCTTCACTTTGGCCCCACAGCATCGAGCAAGAAACCCTACACGGGAACTGCCGGATGCCGCCTGTCGTCATAACCGCACTGTCTTCCGCTGTCTGTACTTTTAGATGCGCGTCATCCTTAGAAATGTTGTAAACAAAGCGGCTTGGAACGTAAGTCTTGAAAGCGGCCAAATAAGCCCCCAGGACAACATTAACCGCTTCCAAAAGGGCCGTCTTTCCTGAACCGTTCTTACCCGCAAAGACATTCATTCTTGGATTTAGCTGATAACTTACTTGCTCAAACTTTCTGTAGTTGTAAACATTCAATTCTTTTACAGACAAATTGCACATAAATGTCACACCAACCTTTCCGGCGCTTAAATGGATCGTAAACATCAACTGGAAGATACGGTAGATTTGCTTTAGTATATCATACATTCTGCCTTATATCCAGATAAATTTAGGCCATATTCAAAAGAAAAGCACTCCATCTCAACCAAGATGGAGTGCTGATTTTGGAGGTACCGCCCAGATTTGAACTGGGGAATGAAGGTTTTGCAGACCTTTGCCTTACCACTTGGCCACGGTACCGTATGAAATTGGAGCGGGTGACGAGGCTCGAACTCGCTACCTCCACCTTGGCAAGGTGGCGCT
>USQL01000010.1 GCA_900556935.1 uncultured Eubacteriales bacterium
TGCGGTTTTAACCTGCACAAGTACCATTTGAGCAAATTAGCAAAGGCCAATCCGGTCAAGGCTGCTGGCTGAACACCCTCAAAAAAATGCCGAAGAAAAACAAATTTTCTCCGTTTGTGGTTGGTGTACACATTTTTGAGAGAAAAGTTATCCACAGCCTTGATGGGTAAGAAAAGGCAGACCCTTTCCATTTCGGGAAAGAGTCTGCGATTTCCTTTTGGGGTTATTTAACAGCCCCACTTTTCTTCGTAACTTTCTTCACAAGCCGCTCCCCGCGCTCACCTGCAATAAATGGCAATCGCCCGCTGGGCAAACACCGCCGTGCCTTCGCCGCCTGCCTTGTCAATGTTTTCGGCAAACTCTCCTCCAGCGGCATACATTTCCCCAAGGGAATTCAGGATTTCTTTCGTGCAGGGATAATAGTTTTCCGTAATGTACCCCTGCAGCCGCTTCACAAGCGCCTGGCCATCGGACGATGCCGGGTCCACGTTTCTACATTTGCCGAAATCCTCGAAAATCATCATCAAGCCTCTACCAAGAGCTTCCTCCGCTTCTTTGTTGCGGCCCTTGCTCTTTTCCGCAAACGCCTGATAGGCGCTGGTGTTCTGCCACTGCTTCTTTGCCTCTGCGGCGTATTGCTCCATTTTCTGGGTGTCAAATGCTGAAAAATCCATGGTATTTCCTCCAACCTGTTTTAATCCACGGGTAAAGATGATCAGGTTTTCCAAATGCTCTTTCTTCATGGTAAGCATTTCTATCTGCTGGTCCAGCGCTTTTTCCCTGTCAAAATCCGGGCTTTGCAGAATTTCTTCGATTTCCTTCAAGGAAAACGCCAGTTCCCGGAAGAGCAGAATCTGCTGCAGGCGTTCCAGGCCCTTTTCGTCATACAGCCGGTATCCCGCCTGCGTATACTGCGCCGGATGCAGCAGGCCGATCTTGTCATAATATTGCAGGGTGCGAATGCTGACCCCCGTGCGTTTGCTTACCTCATTCACTGTCCACACTGACCGCATCTCCTTTCGTGGTATGGTTAGTATAAACCATTACGCAACGTCAGAGTCAATACCCTTTTTGAAAATTTCCTTGTACTCTGGGGCGATGCCGCTTTCTCTCCATGTCCCTCGCACAAAGACACAGCCCGGCAAGTATCGAAACCTTGCCGGGCTTGTCCTTTATTCGTTAAGCATCGCTTTCCAATCTATTTTCTCAGTCCGATTTCCGCACGCAGACACCGTGCTTCCTTCTGTCCGCCACAGAAAATCTCCCCTTGCATCATCTGTTTTTCATCACATGTGCCACCAGCCGCAGGTTTCTCTCCACCAGAATATTTCTGGCCTCTAAATTCCCCTGCGCAGACAATTCCAGATAATGCCTCTCTTCCTCGGCGCTCAGGGGTTTGGGAAAGCTTCCGGAGTGGAGCTGCAGGGAGTAGAACAGGCCGCTGAGCAGCAGCCAGACGCTTGCAAACATACATCTTCACCTCAGCACTACCCTATTCTCCATTTCCCACGGATATTCCGACGTGGACAGGCTGAATTCTCTGTATCATTCGTTTTTGATTTGCCCCACCGGTCAGAAACCTCCACGATTGGATACGGGCTTTGAACGTTGGAAAAGAGCGTCTGGAACAATGGTCGGAATACTGGGGTCCGGGTACATGACACATTCATGTTCCTCCAACGGGGCGTTTTTCTTGGTGCGGTAATTGATGCTCTGGGTTTTATTGCCGCAGTACCAGCCCTTCAGATCATACAAACACACAAACTTTTTCATTGAGACAAAATATTTTCGTTTTCGTAGAAGCTGCTTAAAATCCCCCTCAAGTGGTAGGCATCCAGAAAGAGAAAAAGTAAAGGTCAGTCTGAAATTTTTTTGCTTTTCGTAAATTCTGTACAAAGCCCTTCACTTAAGTAGCCATCGAAACAGGCTGTTTTTTACACGCTTCGGAAAATATTTTATTTTCGTGTAAAATGACAAAAACCGCCATGGTACACCTGACAAAATCAGTACGCACCATGGCGGTTCTCACAATTCACTTCTTTCTTGAACCAGTCTTTTACCGTCCGCCCACTGCTCCTGCACGCCTTGACACGCTCTGCCCACAGTGCCATTTTTTCTGTTCGTTGAGCGTTTGCAGCTCTCTTACCATGAAAATACCCCCGTATCTCGGATCGTATCTGCAAGTCGCGGGGAGGTTTGATGCTTACAGTGGTCTATTTTCTCATATTGTCTACGGTGTTGATAGAGTACCGGGTTAAGTGTTTACGAATAGAGTTACAATAATATGCAGAAATATTCCATTTTTGCGATGTTTGTTTAATAGATAAGTAACCCATACCGTTCTCCAGATAACTTTATAAAATGACACAAATAGCCGTATTTTATAATACTCTAAACCCCGCAGAAAACCAAGTCATTGGCGCTTACACAAGGACTATTCGATACATGGTGTAAAACCTCCTTTTTGATTTCTCGCTTATCACACATTGAACTGTAATGATTATGCGCTCTCCCTCTGATATTCCAGATACATCATGGGGATCAATATGACAGTCAGCATCAGATATAGCGGAATACTGACATCTAAAGTACGGAAAACTTTACCAAAGATGGTGAGAATATTGAAGGAACCCAGATTTTGATAGAGTTCCAGCAAGTGCGACGGCATGAGGCTCAGAATTTTATCCAACCAGTTTGCCATTCCCTCCAGGAAAGAGGGAAGGAATATCAGAATAAATGGGGTTGTCACCGCAAAGACCGTAGACTTTGTCTTGGCGGAGATCCACATGGTCAGGAATGCCAGGAACAGGTTGCTGATGTAGCCGGATATGAGAGCCAGCATCCAAGCTTGCCACATATTAAGATTATAGATACTTTTCCAGAGCTGCCACTGGATAGCGCAGCTTGCGCCCTCGAAGCCGAGATAGCACAAGGTGAACAGGCTATAGACCAGCATGGCTCCCCAGTACAGGACTGTTACCAGCAGAAAACCCGCCTTGATCTTGGCAGAGGTAGCTTTATTCCTGCCACAAAGGGTGGAAAAATACACCGCATCCGCTTTCCATTTGAATTCGTTAGAGAAGATGCCAGCCAACAAAAAACCCAGAATCAGAATTCCCAGCGAAGGAATATATCCGGCGTTTTCCAGCAGCTGATGCCAGCCTTCGTGGTATGTGAAGTAGAAGGGAATCTCTAATTCGTTGTACTGCCCAATGATATACTGCTTCTCCGATTCGGAATACTTGGAGTAAGCACCATCGGTTTCATCATAAAGCCAATTTTTCAGTAATTTCTCACGGTTGGCGTAAAAGGTATCTTCATCGATAGCAGTGAGCCTGTCAGCGGTGTAATAATCGTACTCCCGGAAACCATTTGAATAGGACTCATTCAGAATTTTCCGGATGGGTGCGAAACCCTGTTTCCAGCTATACGCGATTTCATTCTGCTGCACAATATCTGACTTTGCTTCGGGTGTTGCATTGATCCTTTGATTTTCCTGAATCACTCTGCTCAACTTATTCTGATCAACCCAGCCTTCCCATTCCTTCTGGGCTTCCCGCAGTTTCTTGACCGCAGATGGGCCATATTCGCTCTCCCCCTGCTCATTCACCCACTTTACCTCCACATTCAATGCGCCAGTCGATGATAGCCAACAGGACAGCGCCAAGACGGCAATGTACAATATCAGGGCGAGCTTACCACCAACGGAACCAAACACCTTTTTTAGTTCATACCGTACCATCGCTATCACCTGTCCTTTCTCCAAAATAACAGAGGAAAACATCCTCCAAAGTTGGTTCTACCCTGACGGCATCTTCTGCCGGTCGTCCCTTGGAAACGATTCGCAGCTCCGCACCTCCAGGAATCGTCTTCACGTTTGCAACTTTGTATGCCTTCAGGCAGGCATCGATCCTGCTTTTGGGCACAGTACAGCTCCAAACCGGTTCTGGCATGGAGTCAATGAGTTCCTCAGCAGTGCCGGAAATGGCAAGGCAGCCGTCCTTCATCAGCAGAATGTCACCCGCGATATACTCAATGTCCGATACAATATGTGTGGACAGCAGCACGATTCGATCCTCTGAAAGCTCGCTGATCAGATTCCGAAACCGAATCCGCTCGCTGGGATCCAGACCGGCGGTAGGCTCGTCCAGAATTAGAATCTTGGGGTCGTTCAGCATGGCTTGGGCAATACCTGCCCGGCGCTTCATGCCGCCAGAAAGGGTTTTCATTTTCTTGTACCGGGCTTTCACCAGACCAACTTGCTTCAGCAGTTCCTTGACCCGCTGCTTTGCCACCGCAGGGCGTATACCTTTGAGGGCGGCAATGTACATCAGGTAGTCGTAGATGGAAAAGTCTGGATAGTACCCAAAATCCTGAGGAAGATATCCCAACAGATTCCGGTATCTGCCGTCCATGGTGAAAATGTCTTCTCCATCCCAGCTAATTTGCCCGGATGTGGGTTTCATCAAGGTAGTAAGCATCCGCATCAGGGTGGTTTTACCAGCGCCGTTGACGCCAAGCAGACCATAAACGCCGCAGCTTAAATCATAGCTGAAATGGTCAACGGCTTTGAAATCGCCAAATTCTTTTGTTAAGCCTCTAATTTTCAAATCCATAAAGGTTTCACCTCCATAATGTTTTGCCATACCCTCTGTCCGCGATAGAGTGTATATCCCATGAAGAAAACAGACGCAGCCAGCAAAGATACCCACGCAGGAACAGAAATGGCATGGAAAACAGCATCATTCAGAATGAGCACTGACCAGGCTCCAGCCCAAAGGACACACAGAAGCAGGGAAAGTGCCTGAGAATTGATCCGCTTGCTGTAAAGGGTTCTGAAGCAGATACAGCAGGTCACATTGAAGGGGAGCATAAACTGTGTAAGCATTTCCCAGAGAGTCATTCTGCTAAGCAGGGTTGCGACCGCATAGAATGCTGACAGCAGCGCCATATCTACCCCGGCAAAGAGGGTCAGCCGTGCCGCATAGATGGAACGAAGGGTATAAAATGTTGTACATTCGATTTCCAAAGCATCGCAACTTCGGTTTTTCCAGATTTCCGGATAAATCAGAATTACAAACAGCGGTCCGGTAAGCCCCAGAATACGGCGCACGGTGAAGTCGGTTTCTGAGTTGTTAAGCAAGAAACATACAAAGGCAAGCAGCAGCCCTTGCATCAGCCACCAGCGTTTCTTGATGAACTTACTCTGCTGATACAGAAATTCTATGTGGGAAATAGTTTGTTCCGATTCCTCAGAAAGAAATGCTTCCTTGGAAACAGCAATGGTTTTCTGTATTTTGGATTCATCGCAGGTCACATCAAAACGAAAGAGTTCCTTCATTCAAAATCCTCCTTTCCTAAATAGATCGTCAATAATTCTTTTGCGCGTTTGATCCGGTACTTCACCAGCGGTAGACCGATCCCCAAAATTCTGGCAATTTCCTTTTGCCTGACTTCCTGAAAGAAATACAGGATGGTTACTTCCCGCAGTTCCTGTGGAAGACGTTCCAGAGCCACATGGACATCCATCCGTAAATCCAGGGACTCCATCAGGCAGACAGGATGCTCCGGCAGTTCCTCCATCGGCAGTTCTTCCGGCTTCCTGTAATAATCCCGGCACAGATTGCCTGCAATCACATACAGATAATTTGCAGCCTTCCCATAGTGCTGGTACTGATGGAGCGTGCGGAAGAACCGGACAAAAGTTTCCTGGGTCAAGTCTTCTGCAAAGCCGGAGTCCTTGATATGTAGGTGACAGTAACGCATTATCTTTGGGTAATACTTCCGCACAAAGGATTCGATGGCCTGATCATCGCCATTTTGCATTCTGTGCAGGAGCAGGAAATCGCCGTCCATGTTTTTCCTCCTCTCCTGTAGATTAAAAGCGCTTTCATTTAGTATAACGAAGCAGAGCGGCAAAAAGATAGTCTGAGATGAAATTTTTTTACGCTGGAGCTGTTAAAAAAGCCCTCCCCAGAAAAACGCAGATCCTCTCCGAAACGCTGAATCGGTTGCCCAGTGACAAGAAGCGAATGGCCTACCTGGCAGAGGAAACGGCCAATATCACGGGACTTTCCCTGTTCCCCCAGTACCTGACGCTGCTGTTTGAAATTGACGGTCTTGTCCTCAATGACGACCGCCACCTAAACAATATTGCGGTTCTTGCCAGGAATGACACCTTTGACTACTGCCCCATCTTTGACCAGGGCGCAGGACTGCTTTCCAATGTGATGTACAGCCCCTTTGAAACCGTCCCCAAATCCTTGATTTCTCAGGCAAAAGCACGGCCCTTTCAAACCACCTTTAACCGGCAGATCCACACTATGGAAAATCTGTACGGAAAGCAGCTGGAAATCCCGTCTTTTACCTGGGAACAGCTTGCGCAGATGGTAACGCCACTGTTGGAATACTACCCCGCCCGTGACCGGGAACTGATTGCCGACCGGGTTTGCGAAACGGTTTTGCTGCGGCAGAAATGCGGATGAACGCAACACCGTAGCGAAACCCATTGTTTTCCAGATAGCAATGGCGTATAATACTTCTAACGGCGAAACACGTCAAATATCAAAACACAGGAGGCATCCCACCATGATCTTTCTTTGCTATCCCAAATGCACCACCTGCCAAAAGGCCCAGAAATGGCTTGATGCCAAAGGGATTCCATACGAGACCCGCCACATCAAGGAGCAAAACCCAACCGAAGCCGAACTCCGGCAGTGGCATCAGAAAAGCGGACTTCCGCTGAAAAAGTTCTTCAATACAAGTGGGCTTCTTTATAAGGAAAAGCACTTAAAAGAAAAACTTCCGCTCCTATCCGAGGACGAAATACTGGCCCTTTTGGCGGAGGATGGGATGCTGGTCAAGCGTCCAATGCTGATTGGGGATGATTTTGTGCTGGTGGGGTTCAAGGAGGCGGAGTGGGTAAAGGCACTGGAAAAATAGGAATGTGACACCTCCTTCACCGTTTTGTACTGCTCCATAGTCCCAGTCCTCCGAGAGTTGTATAGAGCTTTCCCGGAGAATGGTTCAACCCAAATGCGGGCCGCTTGAGTCAACACCTGCCCAGCCATAACTGCTTGCATGTATTGTTTCTGATTCATAGAAGAACCCCTGTTGATAGTAGCGCAATTGCGCCCTACAACAGGGGGTGTAAATTTTGCGAGGTGAAAACAGCTCTATCTGTATCTGGTCAGCTGGAATGCGAATCCGATTCTATTTCGGATATATTCCTTGATTCAATCTCAAAATGCTCTCTTGGATGGAATTTAAACGGCTTTGCAGAATTTTCAGGCAAAACGATCTGAACATTGAAAAGTGTTTTTATCAGCCATCCAAATAAGAGGATCACAGCAATCGGCACAAGACAATTCGTCACGATCATAATTGCCGCAGCCTCAATGAAACGGTTTAAAACGCCCTTAAATTTGCCAATAACACCGGCCACCGATCCCGGGATCTCCTCCAGCATCGTTTTCGCCTCATCGATCACCGATGTATCCTCTCCCGCCTCATCGGATAAAACACCCGTCAGATTGTCGCTGACATCCGCTGCCGATTGAATTGCGAGATCGATGGATTTGTTATAGACCGCCTTTATTTGGTCGTTGACCCAAACACCGGTTGGAATCACTAGCAAAAGGGCGACACCCAGCGCAATGAATTTCGGACCAATGCTCCGCAGAAAACGCGCCGGGAAAAAGAAGTTGATCAAAAGCGCTCCGCAGCCAACCGGAATCAGGAAATAGCAGGATGCAAATCCAAAAATAGTCAATAGGTATTTCTCCAGGAATATAACGCTGAAAATTGCCAAAAAATACGTTGTAAACTGAGCGAGTTGATCTGCCAAAGATGAACACATATCAGATGGAAGCGCAGATATAACCGCCGATGCTCCCGCAGACTCCGCAGACAGCTTCAACAATTGCACTCTATTTTGGTCCAGTGCATTGATCACATGGGCATAAGTTGACGGGTCCGTAAATCTTGTCCCCATTACCGTGCAAGACAGCACTATGGTAACTGCAAGGATAAGAATTGCCGCAACACGTAACCATTTTTCCATTTGTGATTCCTCCCTTATTGTACAACAACAACCGTAAATTCAGGGTCAATGGATTGAACCGTTGCAGAAAAGAGCTGCGCTACAACCTTTTTTGCACTCTCATTCGCAGTCGCAATGATATTCTGATCAATCAATTTGGCCTTCATTTTATTATTGACCTGGATTTTCAGCTGGGCATTTTCTTCTACAGTAAGCTTGATGTCCTTTGAAGCAGCCCAGCCTTTTTTCACATCTCCAAATTTGATCTGGTCGTCCGGAATATTGATCGGAGACAACACCGCATAAGGAATTCTGACCGCCACCGTTTTCAACTCGTTATTGACCGTAAAATCTTCGTCCGACAGGTGGCTCAGATCAATTGTATACTGGGCATCCCCCTCAAAAACAATGTCCTGATAGGCAGAAGTCCACCCCCAGCCCCCAAGGCCTTCGTTGGCAATGGAAATGGTTTCCGATAAATGCGCTGTATGTACGATCAGCCGTGATTCCCTCCCATGGGCAAGAAGAATCGGCTCCTTGAAATCTACAACTGTCCTATGTCCGTTTTTATTGGACAGTACAATACGATTGTCCGCCATTTCCTGGGCAATTTGGTCCGCCACCTCATCTGAAAACGTTCCATTTCTCGTAAAAAAGTGCCGTATCGTAAAAATACTTGTAACAATCATCACAAAAAGTAGTATCAAAAGTGCAAGCCTTTTTGATGCAGACATCCGCATCGGAGGAATTTCCGTTGTCTTTTTTTCCATAGTATCTCTTCTTTCTTTTTCTTTCCGATTGCATCATACCATATGTTCTGCAAAAAAGCCATCTGAATATGGAACATATGGCATAGATCTCAATGCAGCACTGGATAACACTTTCATGTAACAGTATAGTGCATTACCCGGGAATGGTTCAACTTTTGGGATATACATAGCGGTTTACTTATCCCACGACCCGTAAAATTCCCCGCACGCTTCGCCTCTTATCCAGGAGTCACTGTCCCACCCATAGGCAAGTCCCGGCAAGCGTCATTTTCCTGCCGGGCCATTTATTTTCAATTGCGCGCCAAATTTCAGTAGATTTTTTCACTGTCTTCACTCCCGGGCAAGCTCCTCCACCTGTTTTTCAAGCGCCTCATAAAACCTTGCAATGTGAATCCCGTCCACCAGGCCATGGTGGACAAGCAATGTTACCGGAAGCTGTTCTCTTCCCCCCGGCATCCTTTTCGAATTTTCCCCAGGTAATCCTCGGGTTGGACTCCTCTCCCCCCGCCACCGGCTGAATCAGGGCGGTGTAGTGCAGACACGGAAGCGTGGAGATAAAGTACATGCTTTCCGAATCGGCGCTTTCCTCAATACTTCCATGGACGCGGCACTGCTTTCTGGCCGCCTCCGCGTGGGGAAGATATTCATCAAGCTTCATATGGTGCCGAAGCGTACAGTAGCAATAGGTTCCATTCTCCAAAAGCTCAATATGGGAGGTCGGACACTGGCTGTATTCCACAATGCCACCGCCCCGAATCCGCTGCCGAAGCTCCGGACCACTGTCCGCCGCCAACACGGCCGCATGCAGAAAAGGCAATTAAAACGAGCATTTCCGTTCCTTGCAAAACCGCACCAAGGCCGTAACATCCACTTGATTGGTCACGCCCACATAGGGATATTGCAACGAGGAAAAATACTCGAAGTGCTGACGGCGGGGGTAGTTCTGTAAATCAATTTCTGTAAAATTCATTTTGGACCTCCTGATTCATAATTGGCTCGGTTCCCTGCGCCGACTTGTCCATGTCCATTTTCGTCCGCTGTGTGATTTTCAAGTCTGTCATAAGGATGTCCCCTTACTGTGCTTTTCGCTTATTCCGCCAATTTCTTATCTAGTCGTTGTAGCTCTGTTTTGACCTTTTCCAAGTAGTCGCGATATTTACCTAGTCTTTTCAGGTACTCCACATCAAGGTCATTATCCTCTCTTTTTAATTCTTCCATATTCTCTGTGGTATCTCGTACAGTTTGCGTTACTTCTTCCAAAAGCCCCTCCACTGCGGATTTATTTTGGAATGTGTCACACAGCGTGCATTTTGCATATGTTAGCATTTTAGCACTCTGTCTTATCCAATAGTCGTTGTTTGTTGTCATCAGCAATGCAGCAGCGGAGGCGCCGCCTGAACCAGCCAGTCCAATTAACGCTCCGCCGCCGGTAATAATTGCTGTACCTCCAGCCATTCCCAAACCACCGGCCGCAAGAGATCCTCCACCAACAAACGCCAGGCTTGCACTTGTTAAAGCAGCACCGTGCAGTCCAACGACAGCCTCACCGGCAATCATCGCGGCAATTCCAGGTGCAAAGGCCAACGCGACTCCTCCCGTGATTGCTGTTGCTGCTGTTCCCGCAGCAATTGCGGTAACAGCCTTCGCCGTTTTTCCGGAAATATAATCCACATACCTTCTATATGTTGTTAACATACAGTCAAGTTCGGCCTGGCTGACAATTGTTTGTCTCCGAATAAACTGATCTGAAACATAATCATACTGAACTTTTAGCTTTTTATATTCGCTGTCATCATCGGTCCCAAGTGCACAGTAAGGCGCAAATAATGCAAATTCCTGCGTCAACAGGTAGAACCATCCATAATTAGATTTGTCTTTGGAAAGCTCGTAGATACCTTCAAACAGAATATCTTCATCCTCGACAAAATACGTTCCTTCACATTCATATGGAATATTAGCTCCGGAGAGAATGCTTTTTCTCCACGCCTCCAACCATCGCTGCTTTTTCTCTGCATCTTCTCTCTTCTCTGTTTTTTTAATATCTCTCTGAACAGAGATATTTTCAAAACAATATAAAATTCTTGCTTGAATTGCATCCAGCGACAATGCCGCAGACGCTGCCTCCTTGTCTGCATTCTCTGGGCTTTCTTTCTCCGTATGTTCATGCGGTCTACGTTGGAAAAATGGCTTTATTGAATCACCCCAATATTTGCAATCTGCGACACAAGCGAAAATAAGATGTCCTATCCCTACAATATTTACTTCTGTCAGGAAAACATTCAGGAAGTCCCCCTTTCCGCTTTTTTTAGCTGCCAATGCCTTTAACGCTGCTACAGAAATATTAACCCCAACAAAGGAAGCACTTGCCGCCAGGCACATACCAGATAAAAGGCGTTTGTCCTCAGGTATGAATTCCGAAGCAGGAACAGCCAGCAACTCTTCCATTGTTCGAATGTTTGATTTTTTTACAACTTCAACAACTCGCACCAAACTGTACAAGGCTCTGGCGACACAGTCATTGACCAAAACCGGGAATGCGTCTTCTCCAAAATTGAGTGCCACCTTCATCAGCTGGATGACTACATTCTGCCTCTGCCCTGCTTTCTCTTCGGCATCAAGCTCAGCTTCCGAGACGATTTTCTTGATCCATTCAGAATATTTTCTTTCTGCGTCCTCATAGTTATCGGGAATTTTCTTTAAAAATTCAATCTTTGCAAATTCTTTCAGCGTTTTTACCAATTCAGTAGGAACGTTTAAATCATCCAGTATCCGCCGTTCACTTTCTGCCTGTCCAGCTGCCAATGCAAACAGCCAATATAAAATTGACGCAACCAGCTTCTCTCCATCAGTTTCTCCAATATAGTAATATTTAGGCGGCTCCTCTAGTTTGATTTCCCCGTCTGTGGTTATTGTACAAATTTTATCAGAAAATTGCGCAAGCATTGAGAAAACAAGGCCTGCCATCGTCGGGTTCGTATTCAGTTGTGCCATGTATGCTTTGGCATTTTCGGCCTTATTAAATTGGAAGATTGCCTGATCGAGCAAGTATTTTGATGCTGCTTTATAGTCCTTCTTTTTAAACCCACTAAGCTCCGCCGCATACAAAACGACCTTTTTCCATGTTTCTTTTCCCCAGCTTTCAATTTCCTGGAGGTTATCCTTTGAAAGTTTTACAAAGCACAGCGCTCCGGTCAGTGCTCCACTGGCCGCCGCAAGCGCATAATAAGTATGGTATGTTTTAGGAACCGCCTCATCGAATTCAGCCCCAATAAAATCATTTTCTCCGGTGCTACGTCCGCACTCATCCATTCGATAGGAAATGGTTTCGTCAAAATTATAAACAAACGAATAGTGAAGCGGATCTACCAAATCATATGTCACGACCGGCGTTTGCCGCATAAGGCCCTCTTTTTTTAATACCACAGGCACTTTTGAGCTTACCGGTACAAGTTGATTTTCTCTCATAAAAGAACCCCTCCTCCCATATTTCCGTAAAAGTTTGTATGATTAGCATATCACATATTTTTTCGCATTTCAAGCCGTTCCCATTCCCCTTCCCTACACCTAATATAATACTTTCTTACGATATCATTGTCAGCAAATCATTGAAGAAGCCGAACGCGCCTACTGGCTTTCTAACTGAACGTCCCCCACCCATAAACACGCCCCGGCAGACATTCACCTGCCGGGGTCTTTCCACTACAGTTTTTCTATTGTACTCTACTTTCCAGAGATATCCATGCAATCAGGTTATTTGATATGCAAAGCTTTTGATATAAATTTCTTTTCAATCGGGCACGTTTCCCTGCATTTGGGATAGTCGTCTCTTGGACACTTGTTGCAGATCACCGAATGCCGTCCCTTATCCGGAATATCCTCTTCAAATTCCTCCGTCACAACATCCCAAGTACCATCCGGCCACTTCACAGGACGTGCCATTCTGGATTTAATTTTCATTTGTATTCTCCATTTGCACTATAGTACTTTGGGCTTTGGGCCAATTCATCCATCATAAATTAACCCGTCACATCCACCATCATCTTCAGCACCCGGTTATTCACATCCAGATAGTATTTCAGCTCCTCGGAGTTAAGGTCCGATTCATCCCACTTCTTAAAAGCCTTGTCAACCTCGTCCGCCTTTGTCAGCATGTTGGCATATTGTCCAAGGATGGAGAAGTCTGTTGGATTTGCGGTGTATTTCTTCAGCAGTTCGCAGTACTCCTTGTAGAATGCCTCGTAGGCATCCATGGCCTCCTTGAATTCCGGACGCATTCCATCTATCAGCTCAGCGGTTGCTTCGGTTGGCGGCACTGTGGTGGCTTCTGTCGTCGGTTCTGTAGTCGCCTCCGTCGTTGGCGCTGTCGTGGGTTCTGTAGTCGCCTCTACCTTCAGCTCAGAACGCGTATCGTCAATAACCGCATGGTCCAATTCCCAGTTTCCAACATATGTAGGCTTTGTGGCTTTCCCCGCACAGGCTGTCAGTGCAAGCAGCACTATCAGCGCGGATAGGATAGAAATTACTTTTTTCATCGTTTTTCCTCTTTTCATAGTTTTATTTTATACCCCAACCTTTGGGGAGATTTCCGTATTTGGAGCCTCAAAAAGCGCTTCGATGCCGTTTAATATCTCAACGGCCAGTTCCGGTAGCAAGGTATCCTTCACGCGCTTCCCCAGCTCTCCCTCTCCGGCAGCACCCACGAGCAGCCCAATCAGGAATGGTTTTCCCGATTCCCCAAAGCATTCCCGGCTTAATTCCACCAATTCACGGATATACGCCATTTTTTGCGCAGAATTCTGCTCTGTTTTCGGCAACTCCCGGATTTTCAACAGAAGCTGTGGGAACTTAACGTCAAACTGGCGCATTCTGCCACTGTCCGGAAGGCCCTCCCGGGTGCCTTCCCGCTGCTGTATTAGGCAGCGTCCCAGCGCTTCCAAAGAACAGCGCCGCAACACCCCCGCCAGTCCATTATGGATACCGGTCATCCTCAAATAATCCATTGCCGCCATCTGAAACTTTATTTTCTCTATCTCCCTCTCCTTCTTGCCATATAGTTCTGTTAAGGTCAACTGGAAATCATAGCCTGGGGCCAGCATCAAATCCCGAATTTCATTCCGTTTCAATCCCAATTCATAGAGCAGCGCAATCTGCTGGAGCTTTTCCAGCCCGGCCTCATCATACAACTTGTAGCCGTCGTTTCCTTCCACGGAGTAGTTGGCATAGGCTGCCGCCCGCACCACATTTTCGTGGTGGAAATAATACAAATGCTTTCCTGTAAGTCCGGTCAAGGCGCACACCTCCTTCACCGTTTTGTACTGCTCCATAGTCTCAGTCCTCCGAGGGTAATATAGAGCATTCCCGGAGAACGGTTCAACCTCCGTAGAAATTGCCTGGGTCAGCACCTGCCCCAGCATGACCGCTTGCATATACTGTTCTTGTTCCATGGAAGAACCCCCTGTTGGTAGTAGCGCGTTGCGCCCTACAACAGGGGGTGTAAATTTTGCGAGGGTGACGTGGTCGATGTGATGAACATGGCCTGGGGCGGCATCTGCGTCGAGAATGAAGAAATAAGCAAAAAGGAAGAAGCTGTTGCGTTCCCGTCTGCGAACCGCAGGTTGGGGCGCAACAGCCGTTTTTTATATTCAACTATTGTTCAGCAGCCGCCACAGGGTCGTGCGTCCAATGCCCAGTCGGCGGGCAGTGGCGGACTGGTTGCCCCCCTCCTCCTCCAGAACCCGGCGGACAATCTCCTTGTCCAGCTCCTCCAGGGTCATCCGCAGGTCCAGCGGGACATCCTGTCCCTCGATGTATTTTCCCGTGGAGGTCATATTCTTCTCCCTGGTCAGAATCCCGGCCACATCCTGCTCTGTAATGCTTCTGCCCGGGCAGGCCAGAGCCAGCTCCCGCATCACCCGCTTGAACTGGACATAGTTGTGGGGCCAGTCATATCCCTGCAGACTTGTCAGCGCCCCATCCTCCAGGCCATAGGTCTGCTGCTCGATGCGGGTATTCAGGTGGTTTAAATAGTAAGTCGCCAGCTCCGCCATCTGGGCATTCCGTTGCCGCAGGGGCGGAAGGAACAGATTCAGGCATTCCAGCCGCTCCATAAAATCCCTGCCGCCCTCGGAAATCCGCTGACTTTTGCCGCAGATGCAGGAGAGGATCACCCGGTTCCGCTTGCACACCTCCATGGTCACCAGGCTGGCCACCAGCTGATGCCGCCGCAGCGGGGACAGTGCGTCCACATCGCTCAGGAAAATCGTGCATTCGTTTTTCGCCAGAGGGGAATTGTGGTGGTCCATCAGAAAGCTCCAGCTTTTTTCGCTGAGCAGGAAGCAGTCCACAATAATCAATGGATATTTCTGCCACCGGCTGTTGGCGTAAAGATAGCAGACCACCTGCTCCTTGCAGGTGCCGTCCTCGCCGCAGACCATCAGGGGGTGGTCGCTGGTATTGAGCTGCTGAATCTGCGGCTGCAGCCCCCGAATCATATTGGTGACGCTGTAAAAGCTGTCCCCGAAGCTCTCCTCCGCCTCCGCCCGGGTCAAAAACCGGATGCCCCGGCGTACATCCGGGGTGGTCACCCGGCTCTCGGAGAAATAGAAGGTGGTGTACTCCTGATTTCCCAGATTCTCGTGACGCTTTCGGATATGATAAAGGACATTGTTGATTTGTTTCAGGAAATGCTCCTGAGTCTCCTCATGCCGGAGGCTTTCCTCCTGTAAAAATCCCAGAATTGGGGAGGAATTGTCGGTCACCGTGGAGAAAAACAGCTCCCCCTGCTGGGTGTAGACCACCGTATTGTGGACCTGATTCCACACAAGCTTTCTCAGAAACCGGTTCTCCTCCTGGAGTCTGCGCCCGTTTTCGCAGATGCGCAGCGCCTCCCGAAAGGCCGCCCGGACGCTGCTGGGGTCCGAGGTTATCAAAATCGCGCTTCGGTTCATCTCCTGGGCCATCCGGAAGGCCACCATGTCGCACAGAATGGTGTATTTCTGCTCCTCCAATTGCTCCAGCTGCCGCCGTGCCTCCTGCTCTCCCTGCACCGGAAAGGTTTCCATGGGAATTTGCAGCAGGCTTTCCATGTTTTTCGCCTGCTCAATAATATTGGAGTGCCCCACGATGGCATAGGGCTTACCCATATTCCCCGTCAGCCGCACCACCCGCATAATCTCCGCCACGGTCACAGGAATCTCCACCACCGGCAGCGTCAGCTTCTTCCGCAGCATCTGCGCCGTGCCGCCCCGGGAAATCACCGCGTCGTAGTCATTGTGAAAATCCTTCAACGCAATCTCCAACCCCGCCTCCAGGTCACCTACATAGACTGTCAGCTCAACAGGAAATTCCTCCGCCACCGAGCGCATGACCGAGCTCATATTCTCATAGGGGGCAATACACAAAAGCCGCACCTTTTCCATGATAATTTCCCCTTCTTCTGCTTCTTTTGGTCAATTACAGTATAATTCGCTTTTTAAACAGTGTCAATAGAATGCAGCTATTTTCGTGTATTGGCATCTTTTGAATAAATGCATCCAACGGACGTGAGCAAACGGATGAATCCGGAACTCCGGAGCGAAGCCAATGGCTTCCCCACCGGGGAAGCTGGCAGGGCAACGCCCTAACTGATGAGGGGCGGTACGCAGAACCAATGCGGAGAAACCTTGGGCGAACTCGTATAACCTCAAATTAGAAGGCTTAGGGCTTTCTATTAGGGGTATACGAATTCGCCTGGGTCCATTATCCTGTCAGTCTGTACCGCACCTCATCAGTCTCAGCTGCTTCGAGCTAGCTTTCCAAGTTGAGAAACTGACTACAAAATACTTTGTTCTGCTGTATGCTTAAGCCAATTATCTCTTCGCTCAGATGTTTCGATTCCTACAAAAGCCGAAGTACCAATCCCCATAATGGTAGTGTTAAGGTTTCTAAAGCTGTAGACAACATCACTATACATCCGGCAGTCCCAGCGTCTGATTGATACTGCTTCGCAAGCACTGCAGTTAAACTGGCTGCAGGCATAGCAGCCATAAAGACGCAGATTTCTCTTGTCATGCCATCCACACGCAATGCCAAGCAAGCAAGTAGCAATAGTGCTGGTGCAATGATCAGTCGAATCAAGCAAAAGTATAATACCTCTTTTTTTACACCATCACGTATTGAGATACGTGATAAAATCGCACCAATTAGCAGCATACTCAATGCAGTAAGACAATTACTGCTAAATTTCAAAGCGTCATATAGGAATTTAGGCATTTGCAGTTGTGTTATCATACAGGAAACTCCGATGTACAAAGCCACCATGCAGGGGTGGAGCCCACACTTTTTTAGCAGTTGTCTTCCGCTGACTCCCTGAGCTGAAAAAACAGCAAGTCCAATTGTCCAAATAGTAATTCGTACCGGAATCATATAGACAGCAGCATATGCCAAGCCTTGTTCTCCGAACAGCCCCTCAATAATTGGCAGAGCAATAAAAGCGTTATTAGGGTTAATCATTCCGTAACACATAACTTTTCTTTGCTCTTTAGGCAACTTACAAAACGCAATTTTTCCAAGCAATACTTGAATAAGTGCTGCGATACATGCAATGATTAACACATCTGTGAAACTTTGAAGTATTGTCTTGTCCAGTTCAACAAGGAAAGACTTAGCAATACTGCATGGCAGGATAAACTTCATCAGAAGATTCGAAATAAAGTTTTCATTGGATTCCGTAAGTAGATTTCGTTTGCTGAGCAACATTCCAACTGCCATCAAGCAATACATCGAAAACTGCAGATTTATCAGCAACCCTATATTCATTGGGACACCTCTATTACTCCATGTACCTGCCACCGTTGACTAGTACTGACTCTCCGGTGATATAATCACTCAAAGGGCTTGCTAGAAAAACAGCTACATGCGCAATATCTTCAGGGGTTCCCATTCTTCCCATTGGGAGATTGGCCAGTACATTTTTCCTGTGCTCCGGCGTCCATGTCAGCGTAATCTCTGAATCAACTGGCCCAGGGCAAATGGCATTCACATAAATATGATTTGGAGCAAACTCCGTTGCAAAGTGTCTGGTCAAGTAGAGTAACCCCGCTTTGCTTGCGCCGTAGCTTGGAGATGCCCCCATGTTCACATTTTTCCCAGCTGTGCTGGAAATATAAACGATCTTGCCACCCGCCCCCTCTTTCAAAAACTGGCGTACACATGCCTGCGTTAGCAACATTGGCGCTGTAAGGTTCACACTCATGACTTTGTTCCATTTATCTGCTGTAGTTTCCAAACTCTTATCTCGCAACGCCATTCCTGCACTGCAAACTAAAATATCCACTTTTCCAAAGGACCGCACCGTATAATTCACTAATTCAGAACAAAATCTTTCATCTTCCATATCTCCTTCCAAAACAGCCGTTTTTCCGCCAATCGCAGCAATTTCCGAAGCGATCTCCATCAAGCGTTCTCTTCTTCGTGCAGTCAAAACGACCTTTGCCCCTTCTTTCGCAAGCTCTTTTGCAGTTTCCGCTCCGATTCCACTAGATGCGCCTGTCACAATGGCCACTTTTCCATTCAGGTTGGTCTCCATTATTCTACCCTCCGTGGTTTATAATTACAAAAGCTGCCGCTGTCTATTTAACAGCGGCAGCCTTTGTCTTATTGTAGCTGAATCTCAAAACTTATCCGTTAATAAGCTCCATATGGCTGCTGAAATCAGCGAAGTATTCATCCAGCTTTGCTTTCAGATCAGCAGAACCGATGAAGGTGGGAGTCACACAGTAGGCGGCCTCTGTCGCAGCAATAAACTCAGGATCGCTGCAAACCTCCTGAATAATCCCCTCCATCTTGGAAACGATTGCATCGTCAGTGTCCTTCGGGAAGCTTAGGAAATAGTGACGCTCAGCAACCCAATCAAACCCCTGCTCCTTTGCAGTAGGCACATCCGGGAACAAAGGATTACGCTCTTCAGCCAAATTTGCAACCGCAATAAAGTCGCCGGAATCGAAATAGCTCTTCATAACGCCGTAGGGGTTGCAGTTGGTGTCGATGGTACCGGCCAGCAGCGCGGCGTTCCGGTCGGTGCCGCCGCCCGCGTCAACAATGTTGAAGTCTACATCGTTTTCGACCTCAAACTTCCGGCCCAGGTAGTAGCTGTAGCCGCCGACGCTGGAGGCGTACAGCAGATCGCCGGGCTTAGCCTTGGCGGCATCCACTACATCCTGCAAGGTGGTCATGCCGCTCTTCTTGTTGACGGCCAGCACATAGCTGTTGTCGGAGATGGTGGCGGCGCAGAGCTTCAAGTCGGTGTAGTTATACTCACAGGTGCCCACCAGTTTGTTGGTCAGCATGGAGTCGTGGAAGAACAGGGCGGTGTAGCCGTCGGGGTCGCTGTCCATGACCTGGAGCATACCCTGGGAGCCGTTGGCACCGGCTACATTTTCAACGATCACGTTGACACCCAGCTTCTTGGCGGCGTACTGGGCCAGCAGGCGGGCGTGGAAATCCGTGTCGCCGCCGGCGTTAAAGGGAACAACGATGGTAATGTCCTTCTCGGGCCAGCCGGTATCGGTGGCGGGGGCGGGGGCAGCGTTGTCAGAACCGGCAGCGGCGGTGGTCTGGGTGTTGTCGGAGCTTCCGCAGGCAACCAGGCCGAAGCACAGCATCAGAGCCAGGCAGGCAGCAGCGATTCTTTTCATGGTCTTTTTCATAATGATCTCCTTTTCTTTTTGTTTTTAAGTTGTCACGCAACTTGGAATACGGTTTTTCGATCACAGGTCCGCTTCGGCGGCCAGTTTCTCGGCTTCGGTCTGCTTCTTGGGACGGACGCTCTTGACAATGCCCAAAGTCAGGCTGACGGCAGCGGCAATAAAGAACGCCACGGCGATGGGACGGGTGAAGAACATTCCGAAATCGCCCTTGGCAAACATCAGGCCCCGGCGCAGATTGTTTTCCGCCAGCGGTCCGATGATAAAGCCCAGGATGAAGGGGGCGCTGGGAACCTTCAGCTTGGAGAACACCACGCCCACCAGGCCGAAGACCAGGACGCTCCATACGTCAAACATGTTGTGCCGTGTGCCGTAGGCACCGATGACACAGCACATGAAAATGGCGGGCAGCAGATAGTACTTGGGCACAGCCAGCAGCTTTGCGAATACCCGCAGGCCGTAGAACTCCATGAACAGCATTACCACGGAGGCAATGATCATGGTCAGGAAAATGGAATACACAATGTCCGCGTGTTCCGTGAACATCAGAGGACCGGCGGTGACACCGTGGAGGGTCAGGCCGCCCAGCAGCATGGCCGTTACCGTGTCGCCGGGGATGCCCAGGGACAGCAGGGGCACCAGAGCGCCGCCTACCGCCGCGTTGTTGGAGGACTCCGTGGCCACAACGCCGCCGGGGTCGCCCTTGCCGTAGTTTTCCGGGTGCTTGCTGGTGGATTTGCTGACGCCGTAGGCCATGACGTTGGCCGCGCCGCCGCCGATACCGGGCAGGATGCCAATAGCCGTGCCGATGGCGGAGCACATCAGGAAGTTCTTCAGCTGGGCACCGGCTTCCTTCAGGCTGAAGCCGAAGCCCTTAATGCCCTTCATATTCACATCAACGGGAGGCTCGGGCTTGGTGGTCCGGGCACTGGCGATCCGGGAGATGATCTCGGCAACGGCAAACAGGCCGATCAGAACGGGCAGGGTCTGGAAGCCGCTTTGCACCAGACGGCTGCCAAATGTGAAGCGCTTGACGGCACCGATGCCATCCAGGCCCACGGTGGCGAACATGCAGCCCATGAGACCGCTGAGCAGCCCCTTCCACAGGTTGTCGCCGGAAAGGCCGCACATCATGCTCAGGCTGAACAGGGCAATGGCGAAATACTCATAGTTGCCGAAGCGAATGGCAATGGCGGCCAGAGCGGGGGCGGCGAAAATCAGGATGATGGTGGAGAAGATGCTGCCGCCGAAGCTGGCCACAACACCGACGCCCAGGGCCTTTACGCCCTGACCCTTCTGGGTCATGGGCCAGCCGTCAAAGCAGGTGGCCACAGAGGAAGGGGTGCCGGGAATACCGGTCAGAATTGCGGAGATCAGGCCGCCGGAAATACCGCCTACATACAAAGAGGTCAGCAGAACAACGGCGGTGACGGAATCCATGGAGTAGGTAATGGGCAAAAACAGGGCCAGCGCCATGGTCGCGCTCAGTCCGGGGACCGCGCCAAAGATGATGCCGATGAACACGCCGCCGATAATGGAAATGAGGCAGGCGGTGTTGGCAATGCTGGACAAGCCCACTGCAAATGTTTCTAGCATTCTTTTCTCCTTTCTTTACGGCAGGATGTTCTTCAGAATGCCCTGGGGCATTCTCAGACCCAATGCGTAATTAAACAGGGCATACACGGCAACGGTGAAGACCACGGAGAACAGCAGGACCTTGCCGTAGTATTTCAGCATACACTTAAACTTTACAGTTCCCTTGGCGTTGGTGCATTCCTTTCGCAGGTTGCCCTGGTCATCACAGCAGTTGTGCTTCACATAGTTGTCCACAACGTACTGGGGTGTCAGCAGCAGCACCAGCAGGAACAGCAGGGGGATGCTGCACAGAATGAAGCCGATCTCGGTCAGCAGCAGCACATAGAGCAGAATGGCCGCAAAGCCCACCAGCATCCGCATGGCATCCTTTTTGTCAATGGACATGGAGGCGGCGATTTCCGCCTGCTCCTTTTCGGAGCGCTTTTTCACCCGGGCAATGCTGGTTAACAACAGGATCAGGGCCACTGCCAGCATCACGAAACCGTAAACCCGGGGCATAAATCCGGCGCCGACACTGGAGGAATCGGACACGGGAATCTTGATGCCCACGCCCAGATAGACCGCATCAAAAATCAGGAAGAAGATGGCGGTCAGCACATCTCTGTCTTTTAAGTATTTTCCCATTGGTTTCTCCTTTTCCCGGCCCGGGCTTTTATTCCATCCCCTTGGCCTTGTTCTCCTCCAGCACCTTTTTCAGAGCTTCCTTTCCGTCGCCGCTGATGCTGTTGAAGGGGCTGCGGCAATCGCCTACGGGGTAGCCCATGAGCTTGGTGGCGTATTTGATCATGGTATTGGGGTTGCCGTACTTGAAGGTATCCCGCAGGCTTACCAGGCTGCGCTGCACCTCCAAAGCCTCCTGAAGCTTTCCCTCACGGTACAGCGAGACGATGCTGCAAATGGTCTTGGGATAAATGTTGCTGCAACCGGCAATGGCACCGGCACCGCCGTTGACCAGGTTGTCGAAAATCAGGGCATCGTTTCCGGAGAGGACGCTGAAATCCTCCAGGTCCCGGGTTTCCTCAATGTACTGCTGCATGTTCAGGAAATTGCCGGAGGAATCCTTGACACCTACAATGTTCTTGAAGGTGTGGGCCAGCTTGCCGATGGTGGCGGGGGCCACCGCGTTGCCGGTTCTGGCGGGGATGTTGTAGACCACAATGGGCAGGTCCACGGCCTGGGCCACTGCCGCATAGTGGTTGTAAATCTCCTGCTGGTTGGCGGCGGCAAAGTAGGGGCAGATGATGCTCAGCACATCGGCGCCCAATTCCTTGGCCTTCAGGCTCATGCGGATGGTATCCTTGGTGCCGGGGCAGCCGGTACCGGCATAAACCGGCACCCGTCCGGCGGTCTGCTCAATGACGACCTTCAGGACGGCGTACTTTTCTTCCTCGCTGATGATATAGCTCTCGCCGTTGGTACCGAAGCAGAACAGTCCGGAGACACCGGCCCGGATCAGGCGCTCTACCTGATTGCGCAGCTCGTCAAAATTGATGCTTTCATCCTCATACATAGGAGTGAGGATGGGGGTGATGATTCCCTGTACAAGTTTATTCATAGTGATCTCCTTTCTTTAGACCTCTGCCCAATCCTTACCGGCCCAGGCGGGGTGATCATATACGGACTTGTCAGCCACATAGGGCCACTTCTTGCCCTGGCAGACGGCCAGGCAGCCCCGGACGCACATTTGGGCCATTTTGATTACGGCCTCTCTGGTCTGGGCGGCGGAGTGGGGGCTGACGATCAGGTTGGGGCAGTTCAGCAGGGGATCGTCGGCGGCGGGGGGCTCGCTGCAGTACACGTCGGTACCGGCTCCGGCGATGGTGCCGTTTTTCAGGGCCTCCACCAGGTCCTGCTCGTTGACGATGCCGCCCCGGGAGCAGTTGATCAGCAGTGCGGTGTCCTTCATTATTTCCAGCTGGGGCTTGGCGATCATATCCCGGGTGCCCTCGGTCAGGGGGACGTGGACGGTCACAATATCGCTGACCTTCAGCAGGTCCTCATAGTTTTCGTAGTAGTCCGCCCCTAGGGCCTCGATTTTTTCCCGGGAGAGGAAGGGGTCATATCCCGCCAGCTTCATGCCGCAGCCCTGGCAGATTTTGGCGGTTTCCCGGCCAATGGCACCCAGGCCGATGACACCCACGGTCTTGCCCTCCAGCTCAAAGGCCTTTTTGGCATCCCGGATCTTCCAGTTGCCCCGGAGCATTTCCGTCTGACCCTCGTACAGGTTCTTAGAAAGGGCAAACATCATAGCCACGGCGTGCTCCGCAACGGACCGGTTGTTGGCCCCCGGGGTAATGACCACCGGAATTCCCCGCTTCGTAGCCTCGGCAACATCCACGCTGTCGTAACCCACACCGGTACGGCCAATTACTTTCAGATTCGGGCTTCCGGCAATCGCCTTTGCATCGCACTTGGCTATCCGGACAATCAGCGCGTCGGCATCCTGCATCTGGTCTAAGTAGTTATTGGGGTCGGCGTTGTCCGCCACATAAATTTCCGCTTTATCCCTCAGAAGCTCCATACCCTGGGGACACACAGCCTGTGTCATAACAAATTTCACAGCGTCTTCCTCCTTACGCCTTATGATTCGCCAACGTAATGGCATAATCCATAGCGTTCACCAGACTCAGCTCGTTGGCGTGGCCGGATCCCGCGTGGCCGAAGCCGGTACCGTGGTCCACAGAGGCGCGGATGATAGGCAAGCCCAATGTGACATTGATTCCGGCGACGGCATCCCAATGGCCCTCCGCCTTGTTGTAGACAAAGCCCTTGACCTTCAGGGGGATATGGCCCTGGTCATGGTACATGACCACAACAATATCATACCAGCCGCCCAATGCCTTGGAGAACACCGTGTCGGGAGGCGTCGGCTTTTTCTCGGGAATATTGATGCCCTCGGCCAGTGCCTCGTCAATGGCTGGCTGGATTTCCTCAATCTCCTCGGTGCCGAACATGCCGTTCTCGCCGCAGTGGGGGTTGAGACCCGCCACGCCAATCTTGGGATTTTCAATACCCAGAGCCTTGCAGCCCGCGTTGGCAATGCGGATGCAGTCCAGAACCCGCTCCTTCTTGACCCGGTCACAGGCTTCCCGCAGGGAGACATGGGTGGATACATGGACCACCCGCAGGCCCTCGTGGGCCAGCATCATGGTGTACTTATTGGTGTGAGTGTAGTCGGCATAGATTTCCGTATGGCCGGAATAGTGGTGGCCCGCCATGTTGATGGCTTCCTTGGAAAGGGCGTTGGTCACGGTGGCATCAATTTCCCCGTTCATAGCCAGGGTAATCACCTTTACCACATACTGGAACGCCGCCTCGCCGCCGATGGCACAGGCTCCAACGCCGAAGGGCTTGGGCACATCCAAATCGGAGGTATCGGGAATGGCCTCCGCGGGGACCAGCCCCATGTCCAGCACGTCAACGGTGCCATGCCGGAAAACAGCGTCCTTTACCTCCTTGCACACGTTCATGGCAAGGTCAATGCCGGAAACCTTTTTGGCAACCTTCAACGCATAGGCCATGGAGGTAGCGTCGCCCACTACCAGGGGGCGGCAGCGCTCGTATAGCTTCTCGTCCGCCAGGGCCCGAACGGTGATTTCCGGGCCGTTGCCAAAGGGGTCGCCCATAGAAATGCCGAGAATGGGTTTGTTCATCGTCAGTCTCTCCTTTTTCCAATCAGTGCTGGTCTGCGGTTTCCTTCAGAACTTCCTTCAGCGCCTCTACGCCCTCGTCACACAGATAGTTGAAGGGGCGGCGGCAGTCGCCCACCGGATAGCCCATAAGCGCCACAGCCTTTTTAATAATGGTGTTGGGATTGCCGAACTTGAAGACCGGCTGAATCTTGCCCACAGCCTCCTGGGCCTTCCGGGCCTCCTCCAGCTCTCCGGCAGCGAAGTGGTTGTAAATCGAGGCAACCGTGCCGGGCCAGATGTTCGCCCGTCCGGCAATACCGCCCTTGCCGCCGTTTTCCAGGCAGAAGAGAATGTTGCCGTCGTTGCCCGCCAGAACGGAGAAATCCTTGTCCAGGTCCTTTGTCTGGTCGATGTAGGCTTTCAGGTTGTCCCGGTCCCCGGAGGAATCCTTGGCACCCATAATCACGTCAACATCCTTGGCAAGCTTTGCCACGGTCTCGGGCAGAAGCTTGTTGCCGGTGCGGGGCGGGATATTATACAGAACAATGGGGATGTTCACATGCTTGGCAACCTCTACATAGTGGTCATATAGCTCCTTCTGGCTGGCCACCGCAAAGCTGGGGGTGATGATGCTCAGCACATCCGCGCCCAGCTCCTCCGCCCGCTTGGACATCCGAATGGTGTCCGCCGTGGAGATGCAGCCGGTCCCGGCATACACAGGCACCCGGCCCTTGACCTGGTCGATGACCGTCTCCAGAACCTCCTCCTTCTCCTTCAGGCTCAGGATATAGCCCTCGCCGTTGGTGCCAAAGGGGAACAGTCCGTGAACGCCGCCCGCCAGCAGCCGCTCCACCTGATTGCGCAGCTCCTCATGATTGACGGTCTGCTCCGCGTCGTCATGCATGGGTGTCAGAATCGGAGGAATGATGCCCTTGATTTCGCAGTTCTTCATATTCGCTCTCCTTTTCTTTTACAGGATTTCCTGATAAATGGCTCTTGCGTCCTCAGCCGTCACGGTGCGCATATTGTTCACCAGCAGCCGCTGCACCTGCATACCGGCCTCTACCAGTCCCTCCAGGTCCTCCGCGGGAACATTGAATTCCTTGAGACTGGTGGGGATTTCCAGATGCTTTACAATGCCTTCCATCTTGGCAATCATCCAGGCGCTCTTCTCGTCCACGGTCTTGCACTTGACCTCTTCATGGCAGCAGCGGTCATAGGCCTGGGCCAGGCGGGCCCGGAACGCGGGGTCCTGGGCGTTGAAGCGCATGACAGGTGCCAGCAGAATGGCGTTGGAAACGCCGTGGGCAATGTGGTATTTGCCGCCCAAGGGGTAGCTCAGGGCGTGGACCGCGGTGGTGCCGGAGGCGGTAATGGCCAGGCCGCCGTAGTAGGCCGCCATCTGCATCCGGTTTTTCTCGGTCATGGCGCTGGAATCATCGCAGGCCTTTTCGATATTGTTGAGAATCAGGTCCGCGCCCTCCAGGGCGTACATATCGCTAAAGGGGTTGGCCTTGTTGGAGGTGAAGCACTCAATGCAATGGGCCAGCGCGTCTACGCCGGTGGCCGCGGCAATCTTCCGGGGCAGGTTCTTAATCAGCCGCGCATCCAGAATCACGTAGTCCGCAATCATGTTCTCATTGACAATGCCGATTTTCAGTTCCTTCTCCGGAACGCCCACAATGGCGTTGGGGGTCACCTCCGCGCCGGTACCGGCGGTGGTGGGAATCAGGACGATGGGCACGCACTTCCTGGCCATTCCGGGGTTATCCAGCAGCTCCTTCACGCCGTATTCGTCGGTGACCAAAATGCTTGCCAGCTTGGCGGCATCCATCACGCTGCCGCCGCCGCAGGCGACAATCAGGTCGGCACCGCTCTGCTTGAACTCGTCCACAATTTTCTGAACGGCCATGTAGGAGGGCTCGGGAGGCAGGTCGTCCAGCACGTAATATTCTACGCCCGTGGCCTTGACCACATCCTCCGCCAGCGTGAACAGCCCCAGGCCCCGCAGACCCTTGTCCGTAAACATGGCAACCTTCTTGGCGTTCAGGTTTCCGATAATCGCCGCAATGTTATCCATGGCGTTTTCACCGCCATAGACGGCGTGGGGCATTTTCAAATTGTACTTGGTAAGCATCAATACTTCCTCCTTATTGCATTGCGTGCTCCGGCTCCCTTGCGCCGGAATCCGCGGTGATACGATTTGTCAGATATAATAGAAGCTTCGGGTCTCCGAATCCCCCGGACTTGGAAAGCAGGTATCTTTCCCTGCCGCCGTATGTCACCCGTGCCAGCACCACCCCCGGCGCGTATTCACAGATGGGAACCAGCTCCCTCAGATTCGCCAGCTCCATAAAGGCCATCAGCGTGTCCCCACCGGTTACCATCAGCGTCGCCTCCAGGCCGTTGTCCAGCAGCCATTTGAGAATCGCACCCATGGTGTGGGAGATTCTGCAGCGCACCGCCTCCAAATCCAGCCCCAGCTCCCGGCGGTACCGTTCCAGCTCCTCCGGATGGCCCAGGCCGTCGCACTCAATCATGCTGCAGGGGGCCGCCTGCACAGCGGTGAGCATCCGCGTCAAATCCCGCTGCCCCTGGGGGGAGTCCAGCCAGCCCGCGTCCAGCTTCTGAGGAACGGTAAGCCGTATCCTCGGGAAGCCTTCCTGTTCGGCCGCGTCCATCTGGTTCAAGGTGATGGCGTTGACGCTGCCACAGACCACCAGTAGCTTTTCCGGAAGATTGGGTTCCGGAAGCGCCTCCTTTTGAAGGCCCAGCAGCTCTGGCAGGGCCACGGCAAATCCCGCGCAGCCCGCCAGCAGATGCAGCTCATCCTGTTCCCGGAGTTCCCGGGCAATTCGGTGAAGATCCTCCTCCGTCTGGGCATCGTGCAGGACAATGCCCTTCTCCGGAGTTTCCTCCTGTCCCTCCAGCGTCACCCTGACGGAAGACTGGGCCCCGATAATCTGCCGTACATCCGAATAGAGCACCGGCTCAAAGGGGTCCTTTCCGAATACGCTGTCCGCCACCTTTTGGCCGTCGATGTAATGAATTCCCGCTTTTGTCACCCGGTGCAGCTGGGGCAGGGCCGGTACAAAATGCAGCACAGGGCTGTTTGACTGTTCCAGTGCCGCGGCAAGCTCGCTTCCGATGTTGCCCCGCAGGCCGGAGTCTGTCTTCTTATAGATGCAGTAAACGCCCTTCCGCGCGGCCTCTGCCACGATATCCCCAACGATTCCGGCGGCCTCCTCCGGTGCCAGATGGCGGGTTTCCGCGTCCACAATCAACACATCCGTTTTTTCCGGCAGCCCTTCAAAAAAGCTCTTCCGCCTGTCAAACCGAAGTACGGTGCCCTCACCCCGGAACTGAATGCCCGTGTCCAAGGCACCTGTAAAATCATCCGCAATCACCAATAACTTGACCAATCCTGAAATCATCTCTTTTCTGTTCCATTTTGAAACTGCTCATTTTCAATCTAAATATGCAAGGTCGTTTTCAACAAATTAGCTGCTGTTTTTCTGTGCTTGTACTGGTATAATAACAGCGTTCGCAGCAATTCGCAAACTGAACGGTCTCTAAAATTGTTTTGTTTTGAAACACTCGTATGTTTTTGTATGGTTCGCACAGTTTTTCCGTTTCCCTTTTAGTGATATTGCCAACCCTTTCTTTTTCCCCGGCGGAGCACATTCCGCCGGTTTTTCCTGTTTTCACACTTGACGGAAGCTGTAGGAAGCGATACAATGATGAAACTGCAACTTGTAACTACAGCACAGAAAAGAGAATCAAACATGAATTGGAATGAGTATACCCTTGGTGTCCGCCGGGGGATGCCGGTGGGAATTGGCTACCTGTCTGTAAGCTTTGGCTTCGGTACGCTGGCCGCCTCCCAGGGCATCCGTGTGCTGGACGCTTTTTTAATCTCCGCCACCAACGTCACCAGCGCCGGGCAGTTCGCAGGCCTGACCCTGATTCTGGCCTGTGCCGGTCTGTGGGAGGTCATTCTGACCCAGATTATCATCAACAGCCGCTACGCTCTGATGAGCCTGGCCCTGAGCCAGCGGATGGGCGAAAAAATAGGCTTCTTCCCCCGTCTTTTCATCGCCTTTATGAATACGGATGAAATCTTCGCCCTGGCCATGTCCCGGAAAGAGCCCCTGACCGTGCCCTATCTGCTGGGGCTGGGGCTGCTGCCCTTCCTGGGCTGGACCGCTGGCACCGTGCTGGGCGCGCTGGCCGGTTCCATCCTGCCGGAGGCCATCCGCACCGCCCTGGGGGTCATGCTCTACGGCATGTTCATCGCCATTGTCGTCCCCCCTGCAAAAAAAGAACGGCCGGTGCTGGCCGCGGTGCTTCTGGCCCTGGTGTGCAGCAGTCTGCTGGACTGGGTGCCCCTGTTCCGGAATATCTCCGCCGGTATTGCCATCGTCATCAGTACGGTTCTGGCAGCCGGTGTCTGTGCGGCCCTGTTCCCCATCTCCGAAGAGAAAGAGGAGGAAGCCCTATGAGCATCTACGCCTACATTGCCGCCATGGCCCTGACCACCTACCTCATCCGGATGCTGCCCATGACCATTTTCCGCAAACCCATCCGCAGCCGCTTTCTCCGCTCCTTCCTGTATTACGTTCCCTACGCCTGCCTGACGGCCATGACCTTTCCCTCGATTCTTTCCAGCGCCGGGTCCCTGGCCGCGGGAATTGCCGCCCTGGCCGCTGCCGTACTGCTATCCTACCTAGGCAAGAGCCTGGTGGTGGTTGCCCTGAGCAGCAGCGCCGTTGTATTCGTCGTCAATCTGATTGTTTCCATTCTATAAAAACTTAGGAGGATTCCCATGGGAATTATCGAACTGTTCATTCTGGCCGTTGGCCTGAGCATGGATGCCTTCGCCGTCTCCGTGTGCAAGGGCCTTGCCATGAAGCAGGCCCCCATCAAGGCCCAGCTGGTATGCGGTGCCTGGTTCGGCGGCTTTCAGGCCCTGATGCCCCTGATCGGTTACTATCTCGGCACCCTGTTTATCGATGCCATTTCCGCCATTGACCACTGGATTGCCTTCGGTCTTTTGGTGTTGATTGGTGTTAACATGCTCCGGGAGGCCCTGGGCAAGGACGAGGAGGAGACCCCCGACGCAGACCTTTCCGTAAAGACCATGTTCATCATGGCGGTGGCCACCTCCATCGACGCCCTGGCCGTCGGCATCTCCCTGGCCATGGCCGGTGTTTCCAATATCTATCTTGCCGTTCTGCTCATCGGCCTGACCACCTTTGTGCTCTCCGCCGTCGGTGTCAAAGTGGGCACCATCTTCGGCAGCCGCTACGAAAAGAAGGCCGAGGTTGTGGGCGGCATCATTCTGATTCTGCTGGGCTTTAAAATCCTTCTGGAGCACCTGGGAGTTCTGGGATGAAAAAAAGCCGCGTTATCTATCTCTGCCTGACCGTTCTGACCCTGGGCTTCATCTGGGGCAACTCCGCCATGCCGGGGGACATCTCCGGTGAAATCAGCGGCAGCCTGTTTGAGGTTCTGGAGCCCATGCTCTCCTCCTTTGGCGACAAGGGCGAGTTTATCCTGCGAAAAATCGGCCACTTCTCCGAATTCACCATGCTAGGCTTCCTTCTTTCCGGTCTGACCCGTCCGGGGAAAATCACCCTTTCCTGGCCCCCCGTCCCCCTTTTTCTGGGCCTTGCCTGTGCCTGCCTGGACGAAACCATCCAAATTTTCTCCCCAGGCCGCTTTTCCACCCTGACAGATGTCTGGATTGACTTTTCCGGTGTCTGCCTGGGCCTGCTCCTGTCCCTGGCAGTCTACGCCCTCATCAACCGACACGCAAACACCCCGGACTGAAAAATCCGGGGTGTTCGTGTTTATGCTTTCTTTGCCTGTGTCAGCAGCTTCCTGCCATAGCGGTAGAAGGCCGCCCGTGTGCGGTCTGTGGGCCGCAGGTCCTGGATAAAGAACGGGCGCTGGGGTGCCAAATCCTTGTATGGCTCCATAAACCGCTCCACCGTTTCCGCAATCTCCGCGTCGTCCTCCGGGGCCTGGTGGGCAGGGCCATAGGGGGAATGCACACCGATAAAGAGTTTATCGCCATAGGTTTTCCACAGCTTCAGCTTATCATTCAGCGGCTGCCCGCACCACGCATCCATCCCCGCCTCAATCATGCAGGGAGCCAGATCCTCGCTTTTTCCACAGCAATGGAAATCATAGAACAAGCCATGTTTGTGGCAATGGTCCGTAATCTGCTTCAGGTAGGGCACCAGCATTTCCCGGCAGGTATCGATGGAAAAGAACGGACTCTGCTGTGCGCCCCAGTCATCGTGCATGTAAATCCCGTCAATCGGATAATACTTGACAAAATGGTCAATGAGTTTTTTGTAAAAATCCGTTAATGCCTGAAACAGCGCCTTAACATCCTCCTGCTCATCCTCGTCAATAAGCGCCATAGCAGCGTTTTCGAATTCCATAAAAGAAATCAGCCGTTCAAACATGCCGTTGAAGATCCAGGTGATAATAACCTTGTCCTTATTAGCTTCGAAGAAGGGCTTGTTTGCCTCGGCGCTTCCCGCCCAATCCCACTGATCGATATCCGGGAAAACAACCTTCTCCCTCCACTGGCTTACCTCCTCCAGCAGCGGCGGTGTGCCGGGAGCAACCATGCTCCCTCCAGCCACGGGGATATAGGTCCAGGGAATCCCGAAAATATCCTTTCCACCCTTTTCCCCCGGATAGGGCTGGGCCTCAATGACAAAGGCACGGGCCACATTGTCCGGATAAATACTGGGTGTAAAGTTCACACAGTCAGAACGCTGCGGAATCCACATCGGCTCTTCCCGATACAGCGCCCTCAGGTAGTTTTCCCTGGGTGAAATAGGCGGATGAAGCACATACTTCCCGTTTCCGTCCTTCTGAATTTCACTTTCGGAAAAAGGCACAAAGTCTTTCTTTTCAAATTTCATATCTTACCTCCAGAAAATCAGGAAAACAGCAGTCCACCAACAGGGATGCCTACGGCAATAACCGTAATCAGAAGTGCCGCAATGCCCAGCAGGGAGAAAATCTCCGCGTCCTTTGTGGAAACCCACTCTTTGTTGCCATGGAGCATTGCACCGGCAGGGCTGGCGCAGGGCAGCAGCAAGCCGCAGTTGGCGCAGAAGCAGATCATCGCGGTCATCATCAGCGGATTGATTCCAAGCGTGGTTGCAAAGGGGTACATCACAGGGACCATAATTGCCGCCGCCACCGTATTGTTAATGACATTCGTCAGTGCCAGTGTCACCGCGGCAATAATCACCGCGCAGCCATAGGCAGAGGCATTGGACAGGATCGGTCCAAACAGATTGGTCAAGGTCGCGGTAAAACCGGAGTCCGCACTGGAAAGCGCGCCGCCCATAACCGTCGCCGTAGCCACCATAAACAGAAGCGGCCAGGCAATGCCATTATTCGCAAGCTCCTTAAAGGTGAAATAGGGCTTTCCATCCTTGTCCCGCAGAGCCGTCACAACCGCTACAACCAGCAGGATCACGGTTGTGGTTCCAAAGGTATTGAAAAACTTCTTCACACCTCCGGCAGGCAGGCAGCTGGGCAGAATGGTCAGTACCACCAGCGCAATCATCGCCCCCAGGGCCAGCTTCTGGCGCTGGGTCAGCTTTTCCGCTTTCTCCACCTGAATTCCCTGAGCCAGCTTGCCCATATCCGGACGAATCACAAAGCGCATCAGTAGGAAATAGACAATCGTTGTGGTGATTGAAACCGTCAAGCTCAGCAGCAAGTAGCTTAAATAATCGTAGGATGTATACAGGTCATTGGATGCCTTGGCCAGGAAGCCATAGTTCGCTACAACGCCGCCCTGGAAGGGAAGCAGCAGCGCACCCAGCGCATTGAAGAAGATAATGGCGCAAACCATCATCTTTGGCCACTTATCCTGCTTTGTATAGCCCACCTGCTCGCAGATGGAATACACCAGCTGCCAGCAAAGCAAAATCGCCGCGAAGCCCGCGCCCAGGGATGCGCAAAGCCAGACAGCCAGGCAAATCACAATGGACAGCCGCCACGGATGCCCTTTGCACAGCTTGGAGTTCACCAATTTCGCCACCAGCCATTTTGAGATGCCGGTCACCGTCAGCAAGGCAGAGAACACCAGCAGCCACAAAATGGTCTGAACGCTGGGATTGCTGATGGCGCTGGTAAACGCAGCCGCGGAGTTGGCAACATACTCTGTAAAGCCCAGCATTGTCAACGCCAGAATCGATGGCCAGATCATGTCGCAGGTAATCCAGCCGTACAGCGCCCCGGCGAATATCCCCAGGATTGTCATTCCCATGGGAGTCATTGCGCCAAACGGCGGCAGAAAACGCACCAGCACCATAAGCAAAATAGAAATTGCGCTGTGGAGGTAATATTTTTTTGCTTTCATTTGTTTGTCCTCCTTGTTCTTCTTTCTGTGTTTTTCAGGAAGCTTGCTGATATTCTGATTATATATCCCCCGTCTCTTTGTGTAAAGCAGACAATTTTTTCCATTTCTCTCCCGTGTGTCAACCTGCAGTTGACAGATTGTGTCACCCATGCTATGATACGCAGAAAAGGGGGATGATACCGATGCGTCTGGAGCAGCTACTTTATTTCACAAGAATTGCCGACACCGGTTCCATCCGTTCCGCCGCGGATTCTTTATACGTAACGCCCCAAAGCCTCAGTAAGGCCATTGCCCAGCTGGAGCAGGAGCTTGGGGTTTCCCTTCTGAACCGCTCCCGAACCGGAGTCAGCCTGACCGCCGATGGGGTCCGCGCCCTGGAGCACGCCAAGACGATTCTTGAACAGGTTGAAAAAATGGAGCGTGCCTTCCGGAAAGGCGGCACTTCGCCCCACCGGAGTGAGCCCGTCACACTGCTCAGCTGCTCCTCCATGGAAACCTTTGCCATGGGAACCATCAAGCATATCATGTCCGAAAGTCCCAACGCCACCATTCAGGTTGGAAAAATGAGCAGTGCCCAGCTGAACCGCTTCCTGGTAGAGCAGGATACCGCGCAGCTTCCCGACCTGGCGCTGACCCACTGTTCCTCCGATGAGCAGGATTCCTTTCGTGCCAAAACAGAGGCCCGCTTTTCCTGCTATCACCTGTTTGACGATGTACTCTGTGTTCAGGTCCCGTTGAATGATCCCTTTGCCCAGCTGGAAACCTTTCCAACCGAAAAGCTGATTGATCTTCCTCTTCTGCTGTACAATCAAATTCCGTCCGAAAAGACGCTCAGTGAAATTGCGCTGGCCAGGCTGGGGGCAGAACCTCGCAATGTCAGCCGTATCGCAAACTTTGAAACCACCAGTCAGGTTGCGCTGAATTTGCACCGTTACTGCTTTGTCGGCTACCCTTCTGTGGAGTTTCGTCCTCTTAGCGGCGTTACCTATATTCCCCTGGAGGCAAATCTGGTGGCCGCGCAGCTGCTTTTGGTCAAGCGAAAGCGAAAAAATATCGCCCTGTCCGATGCCTTTGTCCGAAACATGGGCGAGTATTACGATATGAAAAAGCTCTGGTAAAAAATCACCCTGACCCGCATCCCGGTCAGGGTGATTTTCTCACAAAATTCTTTCACGCCAACGTATGAATCCAGCTTCCCTTTTTCAGCATGGAATAACCCACGGTGCACTTGAGGGCATCCGGCAGCTGGCATAGAGCGTACAGCGGCAGGATGGGCAGGGCTGTGAATCTGCTCAGGCAAAAGGCCAGGGAAACTCCGCATACCCACATGAACACGCTGTCAAACAGGAAGGTGATAAAGGTCTTTCCGCCGGAACGCAGGGTAAAATAGGTTGCGTTGGCAAAGGACTGGAAGGGCATTGCCAGAGCGCTGATTAAAATCAGGTTCTGGGCAAGCAGCCGCACCTCCCGGGTGGTATTGTAAATGGCTGGGAACGCCCCGGAGCCCAGGGCCATCAGAACCCCGAAGCAGGTTCCGGAGGCCACGGAAAAGGCAATCAGCTTCCGGTTGGTATCCCGCAGCGCCTCCTCGGAGTGGCCGGCCCCCAGCATTTGGCCCATGAGAATGCCCACGCTGACACCCAGGGACTGGTACACCACCCCGGCCAGATTTCCCAGAGTGGAGGAAATATTCATAGCCGGAACCACATTCAGTCCGCAGGTGGAATAGCACTGATTCATAGCCGCCACCCCCAGGGACCACAGAAGCTCATTGGCAAGCAAGGGCATTCCGGTGATGATAATGTTCCGCAGAAGCGGGCCGGGGATGGCCAGGGAGCGGTAGGCTCCCCGGATAAAGGGGTGCTTGCCGTGGTTTCTATGGGTCCAGCCCGCCACCAGAGCAAGCTCTACATACCGGGAAATCACGGTTGCCAGCGCCGCGCCCCGAACGCCCATGGCCGGGGCCCCGAAGTGGCCGAAAATAAACACATAGTTGAGCACCAGATTTACGGCCACCGCCGCAACCCCCGCCACCATGGGCACCACCGTTTCCCCGCATTCCTTCAACGTGCTGGCATAGGCATTGCACAGGGCAAAGGGCAGCAGCCCCCAGAGCATCACCAGCAGATATTCCCAGCCAAACGACAGCACCTGGGCCGCGTCCGCCGCCTCTCCCTCTCCCGTCAGGTAGAGCAGAATCAGATTTTTTCCACAGCCCGCAAACAGGCATCCCGCCAGCAGCGCCAGGATGCCGCAGATGATTACCTTAAAGCGAAAGGTGTGTCTGACCCCCTCCGTGTCCCGGCTGCCGTGAAACTGGGCCGTAAAAATTCCGGCACCGGAGCTGGCCCCGAAAATGCACAGGTTGAATACAAAAATCAGCTGGTTTACAATGGAAACGCCGCTCATGGGCAGGGTGCCCACCTGGCCGACCATAATATTGTCCAGCAGGGATACAAAATTGGTAATTCCGTTCTGAATAATAATGGGGACGGCAACCGTGAGAACCCGTTTGTAAAAGGCCCTGTCCCCGATGAATTTGCGAAGCATGGTTTCTCCTTTTCAAAAAACGGAGCTGTTAGAAAACAATCTGTCATTGCGAACCAGTGCGCGCACTGGTGTGGCAATCCCCC
>USQL01000011.1 GCA_900556935.1 uncultured Eubacteriales bacterium
GCCGTGAAACGGCTTAAGTAAAATGATGAAATCATTTTATTAAGAAATAGTATTAAACCTCGTAGTCCGCTGCCACCCGGGACTGTACCCAGGGGAAGAAATGGGTTTTCGCCTCGATATGGGCCGGATGCTCGGCGTAAACCGCCAGCGCCTCCCGGCTTTCCAGCTCGGAATAGAGCACAAAATCCGGGCCGACGAAGGTTTTTTTCACTTCCATTTTGGTTAGGCCAGGGATTTTGCCCACCAGAGGCAAGAGAGCAGCCTGGGCTGCGGAAATTACCTTGTCCTTATCTGCCTCCGGCTTCAGCGTAAAGAAAATAATATGCTTTACCATGGTGATGTCCTTTCTGTGGAGGAGTTTTCGGTATTACGAAAAACACCGGGACTATGGTCAGTCCCGGTGTTCCTTTGAAAAATTACTCGGCGTCCTCGCCATTGTCCTCCAGCAGAGCCCGGATGGACAGGGAGATGCGCTTGTTCTCGGCATCCACATCAGTGATCTTGACCTTCACGTCCTGACCCTCGGACAGCACATCCTCGGGCTTGCCAATCCGGCGGTCAGCGATCTGGGAAATGTGAATCAGGCCGTCTACGCCGGGCAGAATCTCAGCGAAAGCACCGAAGGTCATCAGCTTGACAATCTTGGCATCCACCACGTCGCCCACAGCGTAATTGGTCATGAACTGGTTCCAGGGGTTCATCTCGGCAGTCTTGTAGCCCAGAGAAATCTTGTGCTTCTCGGGATCGAAGGAGATGACGTAAACGTCGATCTCGTCGCCGACCTTCACCACGTCCGCGGGGGTCTTGATCCGGTTCCAGCTCAGCTCGGAAACGTGCACCATGCCGTCCACGCCGCCGATGTCCACGAAAGCGCCGTAGGAAGTCAGGGACTTCACAACGCCGTGATACTTCTTGCCCACCTCGATCTCGCTCCAAATCTTCTCCTGAGCAGCCTTACGAGCCTCGGAGGAAACGGCGCGGATGGAGCCGATGACACGGCGGCGGGCACGGTTGACCTCGGTGATCTTCATCTGCACGGTCTTGCCCACCATGCCAGCCATGTCGCCGCCCTTGGCGATGCCGGACTGGGAAGCGGGGATAAAGACACGGATGCCCTTCACGTTGGCAACCAGACCGCCCTTGTTCTCCTCGGTAATAACGCCTTCCACGGTGGTCTTGTCCTCCACCCAGGCAGCCATGTCGTCCCAGACCTTCAGGCCGTCCAGCTTCTTCTTGGACAGCTGCACGGTGCCTTCCTGATCGTTCACGCGAACGACGAAGACTTCGATCTCGTCGCCCACCTTCAGAATGTCCTCAGGCTTGACGGAGGGATCGTTGCTGACTTCATCATAGGGGATGTAGCCGGCGTGCTTGGTGCCCAGATCCACCTGAACCTCGGTATTCCCGATACCGGTAACGGTGCCTACGACCTTATCTCCTGTATTTAAAGTCTTGATGGACTGCTCGAGAAGCTCCGCAAAGTTCTCCTCCTGTACAGCCTCAACATTGGTAATTTCGCTCATAGTCTTGTTGACCTCCTTTATAATCCACGCCGGTGTGGACGCACCAGCCGTGATTCCAACATCAGTGATACCGGCGAAAAACGCGGGCTCCAGTTCGCTGGCATCGTCAACAAGAGCTACACGGTCGCAGTATTCGCGGCAAATCATCGCCAGGCGGCCGGTATTGGAGCTTTTGGCATCTCCAACCACCACCATTGCCTGGCACTCACGGCTCAAACGAGCCGCTTCTGTCTGCCTATCCTCAGTCGCCTTACATATTGTATCAAAAATTTTCAAGTTAGTAAACTGTTTTTTTGCAAAATTTCTGCATATTTTCCACAAACTTTCGGTGGATGTGGTCTGGCAAACCATGCAAATTGGCAAGTCCGCATCAATTTGTTCATCCTGAACCCATTTTTTTAGTGCTTCTGCACTATCAAAGACCTTGCAATGGCCGCACCAGCCCGCAATGCCCTCCACCTCCGGATGGGTGGGGGTGCCGATGATGATGGGGAGTCGTCCCTCCCCCTCGGCCTGGGAAACCAGACCGTGAATTCGTTTGACAAAGGGGCAGGTAGCATCCACAATTTCCGCCCCCCGCTCCTCTAAGCGGCGGTAGACCTCCCGACCCACGCCGTGGGAACGGATAATGACGGTATCGCCCGGGTTTGCCTCCTCCGGGGAGTCAATCACCCCCACACCCGCCTCCGTAAACGCTTTGACTACATGGCGGTTGTGGATGATGGGTCCCAATGTTACGGTGCGCTTGCCCGCCGCGGCGGAAGACTGCACCAGCTCCACCGCCCGGCTCACGCCAAAGCAGAAGCCCGCACTTTTGGCCACACGTACACTCATTTGGAAAGCTTCTCCTCTACGATTTTCCGAATGGCCGCCACAGACTCCTCCAGATTCAGGTCGGAAGTATCCACCTTAACGGAATCCCGGCACATTTTCAGCGGGGCAATCTCCCGGTGGGTATCCTGGTAGTCCCGCTGCTGGACATCTTTGAGGACCTGCTCGTACTTGGCCTTCTGACCCTTTTCCAGAAGCTCCTTGTACCGGCGCTGGGCCCGGACCTCAGGAGAAGCCGTCAGGAAAATCTTCACCGTGGCCTTGGGCAGAACAACGGAGCCGATGTCTCGGCCATCCATGACCACATTGTAGTTTTTCGCCAGTTCCCGCTGCATATCCAGCAGCACCTCCCGGACCACGGCGTGGGCGGAGATCAGGCTCGCCTTCTGGGAAATCTCCTGGGTACGGATGTCATTGGTCACATCCATGCCGTTCATAATCATGTGCTGCAGGCCCTGGTCATCATACTCGATTCCGATAGTCAGCTCGTCGATGTAGCGGTTTACCCCGTCCACATCCTTGGGGCTCACCCCCCACAGGTCCATAAAATAGGCGACGGTGCGGTAGATGGCACCGGTATCCACATAACGGTAGCCCAGGTCAGCGGCAAGCTGCCTGGCAATGGTGCTCTTTCCGGCACCGGCAGGGCCGTCAATGGCGATAGAAATCCTTTTTTCCATGGGTTTTCCTCATTTCCCGGCGTTTTCGCCGTTTTCTTCCCGGCGCAGCAGCGCCAGGGCCTTTGCCTCCCGGGAGAGTACCTCGTCTACAGTGATCCCCAGCTGCCTTCCGGTCTCCTCCGGAGAAAGGGGCAGACCCTTTTCAAGGCCAAAGCGCAATGTCAGAAGCTTTGCGTCCTCCGGAGGCAGCACGCTGAGCATTTCCGTAATCCGGCTGCGCATCTGGAAATAGGCGGTGTCCTCCACGGCCTGGTTTTCCTCCTCCGGGGGATCCTGGGGCACATTGGTGGCCCGGTCCAGCATTCTGGCATCCTCCAGGCAGCGGCGCACCGTCTCGGCATCCTCCGGGGTCATGTGCATTTCCTGGGCGATTTCCTCCAGGGTGGGGTTTCTCCCCAGCTCTCCCAGCAGGCGCTCGTCCACAGCCCGGTAGTCCTCCAGGGCCTGGCGCATTTTCTGGCCCACGCCCCGTTCCCGGGCCTGCAATGTCACGGCCCGGGCCATGGCGTTCCGGACGGCCGCCTCTCTGGCTTCCTTCTCCCGGGCAATATTCTGCCACAGGGCCAGGCCGCCCTCTTGAATCAGGTCCATCAGGAGCACACCGCAGCCTGCGTATTCCCGGGCAATCTCCGTCACCCGGGCCATGGCCAGGGTCATCCGCTTTTCCTCCGCCGTCTCATCCCCCTGGGCGGCCATCTCCGCCAGTGTCGCCTCGTCCTCCGGACGGAAGGCCGCAACCTCCTCCAGGTATAGCCGCAGCGGGTCATTGGGAGGAATCAGGTCCGGGTCCAGGCCCTTTTCGGACCATTCCAGCTCCTGCTTCAGCCGCAGGGCCGCCTGTCCGGAAAACTCCCGGACGGGCAGGCCGGAGATATCCAGGGAGAGCCCCCGCTCCTCCAGGGCGGCAAAGGCATCCTCCACGGCGCTTTCCGTCTCCTCCTCCAAAAGGGTCAGGAAATGGGCGGCGCTGACCGCCTCTCCCGGCCGCTTGGTATTCAGGTACAGCTCCCAGGGGCTGTCCTGAAAGGAAAAATCCAAATCACTCATTCCAGAAAATCCTCCAATCCCATGCTGGTGCCCATGGCCTGCAGCTTTTCCATGGCCTGCTTCTCCACCTGGCGCACCCGCTCCTTGGAGATGCCCAACTCCTGGCCGATCTCCTCCAGAGAATGGCAGGTGCCGTCCTCCATGCCGAAGTGCAGCCGGAGAATGGTCTGCTGCCGGGGTGTCAGAGAGGCCAGAAGCCTGTCCATCATGTCCGTCATTTCCTTGCGCACCAATTCCTCCTGGGGCTGGGGGGCCTCCATATCCTCCAGGAGGTTGCCAAGGGTCCCCTTGTCTCCGTCTCCCGTGGGCACATCCAGCGAGCAGATGTCCGGGGACAGCTGCAGCAGCTCCTCCACCTTCTCCTTGGGAAGGTCCACCCGCTTGGAAATCTCCTCCGCCGTGGGCTCCGTGCCGTTCTGCTGACGCAGATAGGCGCTGGCCGCCTGGATCTTCCGCATCCGTTCCGCCGTATGCACCGGCACCCGGATGGTCCCCGCATGGTTGAGCAGACACCGGGTCACACCCTGGCGGATCCACTTGGTTGCGTATGTAGAAAACCGGTAATCCCGGGTGTAGTCAAATTTTCTGGCCGCCACCAGCAACCCGATACTGCCCTCCTGAATGAGGTCCAGCAGGGGCACGCCTCGGCCGGCATACTCCTTGGCAACGGAGACAACCAGCCGCAGATTGGAATTGACCATCTGCCGGATGGCCTCCTCATCCCCCTGGGCACAGCGGCGGGCCAGCTCCTTTTCCTCCTCCGGTGTCAGCCTGGGATAGCTGCGAATCTCCCGGAGGTACTGGCGGATATCGTCTTCATCCCCCGGCACGGGCACGGCCTGGGTGTCCTTTTCTTCCAGTTCTGTCATGCTTTGATTCCTTTACTTTCCTGTAGTTTCCTCCGCAGTGCCAGCAGGTCTGCGTCCGAGTCGGCGGTTTTGAACTGATGGGTCTGACGAATGACGGAGATGCTGTCCGAAAGCGCCTGGTCCGATACGGGGGCGCTGTTTCGCTGGAGAATGCCCGCAATATGGGCCATTTCCTCCCCGGTAAAGTCCGTCAGTCCGCTTAAAGACGGGTTCATTCCCTGGGCGGCCTGCCGCCGCAGCTGGTCAAAAACCCGGCCCAGCAGCGGCGAGGAGAATTCCTCCGAGGTTAAGTTCCGGGTCTGCTGCATCATGCCGGGGTCCCGCAGACACAGGGCCAGCACCGTCTCCTCGGCCATGGCCGAACGCACATCGTCGTAGTGAATGGTCCGGCTTTTGGGCTGGGCCGCCACGGCGGGGGCCAAATCAATATGCTCCTGCTTTTTCTTTTCCCGGGCAAGGCGGCGCTTATAGGCCTTGTTGACCTCGATTTTCATGGCATCCGGGGAGATGCCCGCAGTCTCGGCCACCCTTGTTCCGTAGATTTCCCGCTGGACGGCGCTGGGAAGACTGCTTAAAAACTCCGCCGCCTCGCCGATGAACCGGACCCGGTCCTCGTCCAGCTTCAGGTCGTATTTCCGGCCAATGGCCCGGAGCTGATACTCCACCCGGTTGGACGACTCCTCCAAAAGAATCCGGAACTTGTCGGCCCCGAACTTTTTCAGGTATTCGTCCGGGTCCTTGGCATCCCGCATCTGTAAAACCTTCACCTGCAGCCCCGCCTTTTCCAGCATGGGGATTGCCCGGCGGGTGGCGTTCTGCCCCGCCTCGTCTCCGTCGTAGATGAGGGTCACCTGCTCGGTATACCGGGACAGGAGCACCGCGTGCTCCTCAGTCAGAGAGGTGCCCAGGGAGGCCACGGCGCAGTCGAAGCCATACTGGTGCAGGGCGATGGCATCCATATAGCCCTCTACCAGGATCAGATAGCCCAGCTTGGATTTTTTAGCGATATTCAGGGCAAACAGGTTTTTCCGCTTGTTAAAAATAACGGTCTCCGGGGAGTTTAAGTACTTGGGGGTGGAGTTGTCCATCACCCGGCCGCCGAAGCCGATGACGTTGCCCCGGACATCGATGATGGGAAACATCAGCCGGTTGCGGAACCGGTCGTAGACGGTTCCGTTTTTCTGGGAGACGGATACCAGCCCCGCCTCCTTTAGTTCCTCCTCCGTATACCCCTTGGCCCGCATGGCATCGCACAGGCTATTCCAGGAGTTAGGGGCAAAACCGATGCCAAACCGCGTCAGCGTTCCCTTGCTCATCCCCCGGCTTCTGGCATAGGCCAGCCCCTCCGCCCCGGCGGGGGCATAGAGCTGGGACACAAAGAACCGGGCAGCCTCTTTCGACAGGGCCCAGAGCCGCTCCTGCTGATGGTAGCGGCTGCGGTACTGCTCGTCCTCCGGGACCTCCATACCCGCCCGCTTGGCCAGGGCCCGGACAGCATCGGGATAGCTCAGGCCCTCGATTTCCATTTCGAAATTGATGACGCTGCCGCCCTTGTGGCAGCCGAAGCAATAGAAGATGCCCTTGTCCGGCGCGACAGAGAAGGAGGCGGTTTTTTCCCCGTGGAAGGGGCAGAGGCCAAAGAGGTTGGAACCGGAACGTTTCAGGTTCACATACTGGCCGACTACCTCCTCAATGGGATTTTTGGCCGCCAGTTCCTCTAAAAATGCCGGTGGAAACGGCATGGGCTTCTCCCCCCCCTCTCTGTTTTCATTTTTGCGTTTTATTATAACATATTATCCCCGAACATTCCAGCCGCTGGGGACAAAAAGTTCTGTAAATTTTCCGATGGCGTAGTTATCCGTCATACCCGCGATGTAATCACAGACCGTCCTACCCAGGCCGTCGAAGCTCAGCTGGGGCTGAAAATCCTCCGGCAGGGCCTCCGGGTGGGCCACATAATAGTCAAAGAGCATTTTTAAAAGGTCCTTGGCCTTGCTCTCCTCCCCCTTGGCAACTGGGTTCCGGTAGACATGCTCAAACATGAACGCCCGCAGGTCCGCAAGGCCCTGTTCGATTTTCGGGGTCATGCAGATGGCCCCCGCCTCCCGGGAGACGCGAATCATATCGCAGACCAGGGTATTGATCCGGTCCCGCTGGTTGTCGCCCAGAAGGGCCGCCAGGTCCCTGGGGATGTCCTCCGAGGTGAGGATGCCCGCCCGGATGGCATCGTCGATATCGTGGTTGACATAGGCGATCTGGTCCGCCCGGCGGATAATCTGGCCCTCCAGGGTTTTGGGAATCTTCGGGCCCGTATGGCCCACGATGCCCTCCCGCACTTCGTTGCACAGGTTCAGGCCCTGGCCGTCCTTTTCCAGAATGTCCACCACCCGCAGGCTCTGCTCATTGTGCCGGAAGGGGTGGCCCCAGCACTCGGTCAGGGCCGCCTCTCCGGCATGGCCGAAGGGGGTGTGGCCCAAATCGTGGCCCATGGCAATGGCCTCGGCCAGGTCCTCATTGAGTCCCAGGGCCCGGGTGATGGTTTTGGCAATACGGGTGACCTCCAGGGTATGGGTCATACGGGTGCGGTAGTGGTCCCCCTCCGGGCGGAGAAAGACCTGGGTCTTGTGCATCAGCCGTCGGAAGGCCTTGCTGTGGACAATCCGGTCCGTATCCCGCTGGTAGCAGGTACGCACGTCCTCCTCCCGCTCCGGCTCCGGCCTGGGGCGGCCGGTGGACTGGTCTGAAAAGGCCGCCAAGGGATTCAGCCGCCGATGCTCCAAACGCTCCAATTCTTCCCGTACCGTCATGGAAATCACTCCTTTTATTCTTGTACCGGAAAGGCCCGGTATTCTGTGCCGGTTTCCAGGGCCTCCACGGTTCCGGCGGTCATATCCGTCAGCTTTTCCAAAAATTCCGGGGCCCTGGCCTCCGGGAACAGGAGCTCCAGTTCCACCTCCGCGCCAAACTCCGTATTGCGGATGATGCCGCCGCAGCTTTCCGTTTCCAGCCTGACCCGCTCGTACCAATTATAAGGGCAGGGCAGGTACAGCACCGTCCACACCCGCTTCATGGATTTTCCCGCCGCGTCTACGGCGATTTTGGCCCCCTTGGTATAGGCCCGGACCAGGCCGCCGGCACCCAGAAGGATGCCGCCAAAGTACCGGGTAACGACACAGACCACATTGTATAGCCCCTCCCGCTGCAGCACCTGCAGCATGGGCATTCCCGCGGTGCCGCCGGGCTCTCCGTCATCGGAGAAACGGACGGCCCCGTCCCGGATGATATAGGCCCAGCAGTTGTGGGTGGCATCGTAGTGCTGCTTTTTCATCTCCTGGATTTTTGCCAGGGCCTCCTCCTCCGTCTCTACCGGCCAAAGGCGGCCGATAAAACGGGACTTTTTTTCAATAAATTCGTCCTCACCGCAGCCCGTGGGCACCAAGTATTCTTCCACGAATCAATTCTCCTCTGTCACGTACTGTTTGAGCCTGCCATAGAGAATATCGTCCAGAACCGCCCGGATTTCAATGCCCTGGGCGGTATAGTCCACGCTCAGCACCTTGGCACCTGAATGCAGGGCATCCACCTGGCCGCCCATGGAATAGGGCAGGCACAGCTTTACCTGGTGCCTTGCGTGGCCCAAGGTGGTTTCAATCAGCTTTAGCAGCGCTTCCATGCCGATGCCCTTGGCGGCGGAGACAGCAATGACGTTCTCCCCCACGGGAAGCTCCTCCCGGGAAACCAGGTCCGCTTTGTTATAGCAATAGATAACCGGGGTACCGGGCTTGGCCAGAGACGCGATCAGCTTGTCCACCACCTCGATATGCTCCTGCCGATTGGGGTCCGCGGAGTCGATGACGTGAAGCAGCAGGTCCGCGTATTGCAGCTCCTCCAGAGTGGCCCGAAAGGCATCCACCAGGTGATGGGGAAGCTTGGCGATAAAGCCCACGGTGTCCGAGAGAATAACATCCAGATTATCGGAGACTTTCAGCTGCCGGGAAGTGGTGTCCAGGGTGTCAAACAGGCGGTTGTTGGCGGGGATGCCCGCGCCCGTGAGCCGGTTTAAAAGGGTGGATTTTCCCGCGTTGGTGTAGCCCACAATGGCAACCACCGGCACGGAATTCTTCATCCGCCGCTCCCGCTGGACTCCACGGACCTGCCGCACCTGCTGCAGCTCCCCTTCCAGCCGCGCAATCCGCTCCCGGATGTGCCGCCGGTCGCTTTCCAGCTTGGTCTCGCCGGGACCCCGGGTGCCGATGCCGCCGCCCTGGCGGGAAAGGCTCTTGCCCATGCCGGAGAGCCGGGGCAAAAGATACTTATACTGGGCAAGCTCCACCTGGAGGCGACCCTCCTTGGTCTTGGCCCGCTGGGCGAAAATATCCATAATCAGGGCGCTGCGGTCCAGAACGGGCAGACCGATGATCTCCTCCAGCGCCCGGATATTTCCCGGGGAAAGCTCGTTGTCGAAAATCACCATGGTGGACCCCGTGGCCTCCGCCAGCATTCTTACCTCCTGGGCCTTGCCCTCTCCGATAAAGCTATGGGGGTCCGGATTGGGCCGGTTTTGCAGCATCTTGCCGGTGCAGAAGCCCCCGGCGGTTTCCAAAAGGGCCTCCAGCTCCTCCAGGGATTCATCGGTGGCCGTCTGCTCCTTGGTAAAACAGGCAGCGTTCAGGCCAACCAGAACCGCCCGCTCCTGCTTGTTTTCAAAATTTTCTTCCATAGATTCCTCCTGCTATCACTATACCATACCCAGCACCCCGTCGGCAACCGGGAAAAACAAAAAACCCGCACTACCAACGTAGTGCGGGTAATTGGATCTCTTACTTCAGGCCGAAACGCTTGTTGAAGCGATCAACACGTCCACCGGTGTCAACCAGCTTCTGCTTGCCGGTATAGAAAGGGTGGCACTTGGAGCAGATCTCAACACGAATGTCCTTCTTGGTAGAACCGGTCGTGATGACGTTACCACATGCACAGCGGATAGTGGTCTGTTCGTAGTTAGGATGGATACCTTCCTTCATTTCTTTCACCTCTTTCATATCAGTTAAAGGGCATAAATGTCCTTAGCAATCTTGAATCGCCTAGGTATAATATCACAGACTCCACAAAATTGCAAGCATTATTTTTGCTTTTTTAAAATTATTTTCTCACGGTCTGTCTTTCGACCTCAGCGCACAGTCTCTTTGAGACAGGCCGTAGAGCCCGATGCCCTCATCGGCCCGAAAGGCGGGTTTAAGAGTAGTCGGCTTCGGGACGATGTGGGCATCATCCCCTACGGGCAAAACTTCACCGATTAGAACGCCCAGTTGCCGTTCCGGAAGATGGGCTTTACGGAGCCGTCGGCGCAGATGGCATCGATGTTCATGCTGTCGCAGCCAATCATGAAGTCCTCGTGAATCATGGAATCGTTGATGCCCAGGGCCCGGCACTCCTCCAGGGTCTTGTTCTGGAAATCGTCGATGGTGTCCGGGAAGCCCATGCCCAGGGCCAGGTGGCAGGCGGCGTTCTCGTCAAACAGAGTGTTGTAGAACAGCAGACCGCTTTCGGCGATGGGGCTTGCCTGGGGAACCAGAGCGCACTCGCCCAGATAGGCCGCGCCCTCGTCCATGGAAATCATGGTCTTTAGGAGCTCCTCGCCCTTCTCGGCGTGGACCTCCACAGCCTTGCCGTTTTCAAAGCGAATGGAGAAGCCCTCAATCAGCTGGCCCCGGTAGCTCAGGGGCTTGGTGGCATAGACAATGCCCTCGGCCTGGCCCTTCATGGGGGAGACGAAGCACTCCTCCGTGGGGATATTGGGGTTAAAGAAGATGCCGGTGCGGACGGTCTCTCCGCCGCCGCAGAAGCGGCCCTCGGGAATCATGCCCACGGTAAAGTCGGTGCCGTTGTCGGCGGCGTAGTGCAGCTTCCGGATGCTCAGGCTGTTGAGATAGTCACAGCGGGCCTGCAGGTCCTTGTCGTGGTCCTCCCATGCCTTAAGCGGGTCCTCGGTGACACGGGAGGTAAAGAGAATCGCCTCCCACAGCTTCTCCATGGCCACGCTGGTGCGCTCACCGGGGAAAACCTTCTTGGCCCAGGCCTTGCCGGGGACCGCGGCGATGCACCACTGCTGCCGGTTTTCCAGCTGGTCTCTATAGGGCTTGATAATGGGATAGGACATGCGGCGGGCCTTGGTGATCTTGTCCATGTTGATGCCCTTCAGGCCGTCGGGGTCGGAGGATTCCAGATGAATCCGGCAGGGCAGAACATCCACCTCGTGCTGGAACTTGGCCTTCTCCCATTCTTCCACGGTGCCCATGGTGGTGACGGAACGGTAGCGGGTGTGGATTTTGCTCAGGGGCTGGTAGCTCCACTCCACAGTGACCTTCTTGGCCTTGGCCTTATAGGCCTCCTCCACCACCATCTGGACAAACTCCGGCTGGTCCAGGTCCGCGTAGACAATGACCTCCTGTCCCTTCTGGACATTGACACCGCAGCGAACAATCAAGCGGGCATACTCCCGCAAAACAGTTTTTTTCATGCTTCATTCTCCTTTTCTAAAAAACTTGCATTATTATAACAGATTTTCGGAAAAAGGTCAATGGTATTGCAATTGCGGCCCCTTTCCTTTATAATATACCCATCTTTTCGAAATGAGGTTATCCTATGCTTACGAAAGAGGAATTTTCTGAGATTTTGTCCGCCGGCCCCTGTCTTCTGGACGGGGCCACCGGCTCCTGTCTCCGGGCCCACGGTATGCCCCGGGACTGTGCTACGGAGGAATGGGTTCTGCGGAATCCCGAGGTGCTGGTGGAGCTCCAGCGGGGCTATGCCCAGGCGGGCTCCCGGATTGTCTACGCCCCCACCTTCCAGGCCCAGCCCATCGCCCTGAAAAAAATCGGTCTGGAAAACCACACCGAGGCCATCAACGCCCAGCTCATCGCCCTGAGCCGGTCCGCCGCCCCGAACTGTCTGGTTGCCGGAGACATCGCCACCTTGGCCGCCTTCTGTGACAGCTGGGACCCGGACAACTTTGATTTGCTGTTGGAAAACTACCGCCGCCAGATTCGTGGACTCATTGACGGCGGGGCGGACCTTCTGGTAGGCGAGACCCTGCTCTACCCCCAGGAGGCCGAGGCCATTCTCACCGCGGCGGAGCTGGAGGGGGCCGGGGCCACCATGATTACCTTCTCCATGCAGTCCGGCGGCTTTCTCTACAGCGGCCACGACGCGGGCCCCCTGATGGGCCAGCTGGAGCAGTGGGGAGCCTGCGCCGTGGGCTTTAACTGCGTGGCCGCCGACGACATGACATGCCACCTGGTGAGCAAGCTGCGCAGATTTACAAAGCTGCCCCTTATCTCCAAGCCCAACGCCGGAAACCCGGTGATCAACGACCAGGGGCAGGCGGAATACCACCTGGACCCTCAGCCCTTTGCCCGGATTCAGCTGGAGTGCCTTCAGGGCGGCGCTTCCATCCTGGGGGGCTGCTGCGGCACGACCCCTGCCCATATGGAAGCCCTGCACAAAGCACTTGCCTAAAGGAGAATCCACATGAACAAGAATATTCACTTTTATGTCAACCCCAAAAACGGCTGGGTCTGGCTCATGGCCCTGTGCCTGGCGGGCTCCGCCCTGGGGCGGGTTGCGCTCTACGGTATGCACAATATGCCCATCTACACCAGCGTCTGGCTGCAAACGGTGCTGCCTGTGGGGGCGACCCTGCTTTATCTGCTCATCGTCCTGTGCTTTGGCCGGGAGCAGTTTTACAAAACCGCCATTCCCGTCTGGCTCTTCATCCTGTTTTCCGGCATCTGGGTCCGGCACAATCTGAACGGGCGGATGCTGGTTGCGCTGAGCTGGCTGGCGCTTATCTGCTTCGGTCTTCTCTACACGGACATCACCTCCGGTGCCCGGCTGCACCGGGTGTGGCTGCTGTTTCCCGTGATGCTGACTCCCCTGGCGGTCATCCTCTATTATAACCGCCAGGCCATCTTCCTGCGGGACTGGCCCGCCGTCCTCCGGCTGCTGCCCAACACATTGCTGTTTTTGGGGTGCACCCTGCTGATTTTTGCCATCCGCATTGACCCCGCCGGGGAATACCACCCCACCTGGGGTGACCGGATGGACGGGCGGCGCATCCGCTCCCTGCCCCCTGCCAACCAGGTTTCCCCCTACATCATGGTCAACCGGAACGGCTCGTCCAACCTGTTCGAGGAGGCCTTTGAGATCACCAACGTGGACCGCTACATCCGCCAGAAGCGCAGAGAGGGACTGACGAATTTCGGCATCATGCACGTCTTCCTGGCCGCCTATTGCAGGGGCATTGCCAAGTATCCCGGGGTAAACCGGTTCGTCTCCGGGCAGAAAATCTACTCCCGGGGCGAGGACATCCAGTTCTGCATGACCATCAAAAAGGACATGACCACCGACGGTGCGGAGACGGAAATCAAGCTCCACCTGAGCCCCAGGGACACGGTTTACGACGTATACAAGAAGATGAACGACGAAATCGTCAAGGTGAAAAACACCCCTCTGGATGCCGGGGTGGACAACGCCGCCTATGCCCTGACCATGATTCCGGGGGTGGTCCTTAAATTCCTGGTCTGGCTTCTGAAAACCCTGGATTATTTTGGGCTGCTGCCCAAATTCCTGCTGGAGGTCAGCCCCTTCCACGGAAGCATCTTCTTCACCTCCATGGGCTCTCTGGGCATCCCGCCGGTTTATCACCACCTGTATGACTTTGGCAATCTGCCGGTATTCGGCTCCTTCGGCTGCAAGCGCAAGGCGCTGGAGGTCCAGGAGGACGGTTCGGTGGTCCTGCGAAAATACGTGGATTTCCGGTTCACCCTGGACGAACGGACCGTGGACGGCTTCTACTACGCCGCCTTTCTAAAATACTACAAGCGGCTGATTCAGCACCCGGAGGTTCTGGACCAGGCCCCGGCTGAGGTTGTGAAGGACATTGATTGATATGAAGGAAGCAATTTTAAAGGCGCTTTCCTCGGATTACCCCTGGAAAAGCCAATTTACCTGGTTTGACACCGTAGATTCCACCAACAATTATCTCAAAGCCCAGGCCCTTCTGGGCGCCCCCCACGGCTCCGTTGCCGTGGCGGACTGCCAGACCGGGGGCAAGGGCAGGCTGGGCAGGAGCTTCCAGTCCCCCGGGGGCGTGGGCGTTTATCTGAGCATTCTCCTGCGGCCCCAGCGGCCCCCGGAGGAGTTTCTGCACCTGACCTGCGCCGTGGGGACCGCCATGTGTGACGCGCTGGAGAAGGCTTCCGGCATCCGCCCGGGCATCAAATGGACCAACGATTTGATATTCGGCCGGAAAAAGGCCGCCGGAATCCTGACAGAGCTGGGCACCGACGGAACGGAATGCTACGCCGTTGTGGGCATCGGTGTCAACTGCTGCCAGAAAGCCGCGGATTTTCCCCCCGAGCTCCGGGACAAGGCCACCTCCCTTGCCATGGAGACGGGCCGCCCCATCGACAGAAGCGTCGTTGCCGCCGCCATGATGGATGCCCTGTACCACATGGATCAGGGCCTGTTCTCCGGGAAAGAAGCCATGCTTTCCCAATACAAAAAGGACTGCGTGACCTTGGGGAAGGAAATCTCCCTGGTCCGGGGCGACGAAGTCTCCCACGGCACCGCCCTGGACATTGGCGAAAACGGCGATCTGATTGTCCGGTTTGAAAACGGCACCGTCCGCCCCGTCAGCTCCGGCGAAGTCAGCGTCCGCGGGATGTATGGGTATGTGTAAAGCATTCCCAAATTGAAAAAGCCCCTTCCCTGCCAAAAAACACGGCAAGGAAGGGGCTGCATTTTTTCTGTCAGCGGTAGAAGGTGTTTCCGCCGATGAATTCCCGGACAAGGCTGGTAGGCGGAATCTCATCGTCCACATCCGCTTCCAGGACGAAGTTCAGGAGCCTGACGATGTAGCGCACCTCGTCATACCAGCTGTCCTCCGGCTGCACGGCGGCAAGCAGAGGGTAAATATGCCGTTTGAGAACCGCCAACTCGTAGAGGGTGGAGCTGTTGAAAATCATATCCGCGTTTTCCTGGAAGGGGAAAATCCAGCGCTTTTCCCCCTGCTGGACGGACTCCCACATAGAAAGGGTCCGCTGCACGGAGGAGCCCCGGGTCTCGTAGTCCCGGACAATGCGGCGCAGCAGCCGCAGGTAGCTGGTGGGAATCCGGTTGTGGTCATCCAGGTTCAGGGGAAGCAGGGGGCTGACATAGAGTCTGAAAATCCGCTGCATGTCCACATTTTGGGGCAGCATCACAGGATTCAGGGCGTGGAGCCCCTCGGCAATAATCACGGAGTCCTCCTCCAGGTGAAGCGCTTTGCCGCTCCACTCCCGCCTGCCGGTTTTAAAATTGAAGGTGGGCAGCTCCACCGTCTCCCCGGCGATGAGGGCCGCCATATCCTTCCGGAACAGGTCACAGTCCAGGGTGTTGATATGCTCCAAGTCCAGCTTTCCGTCGGGTCCCGGGGCGATTTTGTCCCGGTCGATGTAGTAGTCATCCAGGCTCATAAGCACCGGCTTCCTGCCATAGACCCGAAGCTGGGTGGCGAGGCGGTGGGCAGAGGTGGTCTTTCCGGAGGAGCTGGGACCGGCCAGCAGCACGGCCTTGGCTCCCCGGGAGCAGATGGCATCCGCCGCCTGGGCAAAGCGCTTTTCGTGAAGGGCCTCGTTGACCCGAATCAGCTCCCGGATGCGGCCGGACCGGGTCAGCTCGTTGAGCTCGGCCAAATTTTCACACTCCATGAGTCCGCACCACCGCTCGCCCTCGGAGAAGACCCCGAAAAACTGGGGCATGGGGGTAAGCTTCGCCAGCCGGTCCGGGTCCAAATCGTCCGGGAATACGAAGAGAAAACCGCCGTCGGCGCTGAGCACATCCCACACGGTGAGATAACCGGTGGACGGGGCCATTTCTCCGAAGAAATCATCCCGGTAGTCGCCGTAGCCGTATTCGCTGCAATCGGAGGTGTCCATACAGGAAAGCAGCCTTGCCTTATCGGAACGGCCCTCCCGGGTGTAGGCGGCGATGGCTTCCTCCCGCTTGACACGGCGGCGAAGCAGGGGGATGTCCTCCGCCACAAGGGCGGCAACCCGCTCTTTAAGCCTCCGGGCCGAGAAATCCGGAGCCCCTTCCACACGGACGAAGACGCTGGAGCCCAGAGTGCAGCTGAGCACCCCTTTGGCTTCCGGCCAGAGCTGCCGCAGCGCCAGGAACATGACGAACTGGGCCGTGCGGATATAGACCTCTTTTCCGGCGGAATCCCCGAAGCGCAGGATCCGGACCTGCCCGCCGGAGGCCGCCATGGCCCGGCGCAGAGAGGGCCGCTCCCCCTCCTGTTGGCGCAGGGGGACATAGTTCAGGGTAAAAACCTCTCCGGCAATGCGGGCAGCCAAGGGCCGCCGGGACAGGGATGGGCTATCGAGCCCCAGCTGCGCCACCAGCTCCCGCAGGGACTGCCCCTCCCGGGGGATAACGGTCTTTCCGTCGATGGTCAATTGCATGGAATCACCCTCTTGGTTATTTATACGGACACTCTACCATATTTCGTTCCGTTTTTCAACAAATTCACCATAATTTAACAATGTAGTGCCGGTATAGTAATGGGACAGAATTTCCCGGAAGGAGCTTCCCCGGGCTGCCATAGCGTTGGCCCCGTACTGGCTCAGCCCCACCCGGTGGCCATAGCCCCGGGTATCGAAACGGAGGCCGTCCCCCTCCACGGTCGCCGTAAAGGCGGTGGAGGGAAGCCCCAGGGCCCTGCGCAGATACACCCCGGAAAAGGAATGCTCCCCCAGCGTCAGCCGTTCCACGCCCCCGCCGGAGGTGAACGAAGCCTCCCCCAGAAAGCACCCCTCCTCCAGAGAGATGCCCAGGATGTGTTCCAGGGTCTGGCGAGTGAAATAGAAGCTGTCCCGGTCGTGGGGGCTGCCCGTCTCCCCGGGGCTGTCCACCGCCCGGAGATAGGGATAGTCCACCCCCCACACCGCCACGGCATCCTCCGTCCGGCCCCCGGAGCCGGAAAAGAAGGTGGCCTCAATCAGCGCCCCTTCGTAGCTCAGAACCAGGCCGTCGGTTTCCGAGACAGCCAAGCGGATTTTTTCCAGGGTCTCCGGAGGCTGGCTTTCATAAACCTCCTGGGCGCAATAGGCCTGGCAGCAGGCGCTGTCCGTACACAGGGCCCCGTCGTGCTTTCCGCCGGTGGTCAGCGCCCGGAGGGTATAGGTCCGGGCGGCCACGGCCTGGGCCTTCAGGGCCTCCGGCTCGAAGGAGGCGGGCATCTCCCCCAAGAGGACGTGCCGCAAGTAGTCATCCAGGGCCATCTCCTCGGTCCCCTCCTCCCGGAGGACCGGCACGGAGATTCCGCTGTCTATCGGGGAAGCCGAAAAGCTGGGCGCCTCCCCCACCGCAAGGAGCCTTCCCGCCGCGCCAACCACCAGAATCGGCCCCAGCAGCCCCAGGACCAGGGACCGCCGCATGTCCACCCAAACACTGCCCATATTCTTTCCTCCGTACCTCAGATTGCTTTGGATATGGTAGCACAGGTGCGGAGAGAAAAAATGTCAGAGTGGGGCGCTCAATCCATTCTGAGAATATGCACCAACATTTGGACGCATTTTTCCATGTCCTCTACCGGGATATATTCAAACCGGCCGTGGTAGTTTTCGCCGCCGGTGCAGAGGTTGGGACAGGGCAGGCCCTCGTAGGACAGGCGTGCGCCGTCGGTGCCGCCCCGGACGGGGACCTCCCGGGGGTCCATGCCGGAAAGGCGCATGGCGTTCTTTGCCCGGTCAATGATTTCCATGCAAGGCTCGATTTTCTCCCGCATGTTGTAATAGCTGTCCTTCACCGTGAGTTCCACCGTGCCGGGGCCGTATTTGTCGTTGAGGAAGGCCGCGGCGGAGGAAAGCAATCGCTTCTTTTCCTCAAACTTCTCCATATCGTGGTCCCGGATGATATAGCGCAGGCGGCTTTCCTCGACCTCGCCCTTCATATCCGTCAGGTGGAGGAACCCCTCGTAGCCATCCGTATACTCCGGCTTCTGGGCGGCAGGCAGAAGGCTCTGGAACTCCATGGCGATATACTGGGAATTGACCATTTTATCCTTGGCAGAGCCCGGGTGGATGTTCAGGCCATGGAACAGGACGGTAGCGCCGGCAGCATTGAAGTTTTCGTATTCAATCTCCCCCAGAGTGCCGCCGTCGGCGGTATAGGCATAGTCCGCGCCGAAGCCCTTCACATCGAATCTGTCCGCGCCCCGGCCAATCTCCTCGTCGGGAGTGAAGCCGATTTTCAGGGTGGCGTGGTTTCCGCCCTCCCGCAAAAGGACCTGGGCGGCGGTTAAAATCTCCGCCACGCCCGCCTTGTCGTCGGCTCCCAGAAGGGTGGTGCCGTCGGTGACAATCAGGTGCTTGCCGTGATTTCTTTTCAGGGATTCATAGTCGGTTTCCCGGAGATAGATGCCCTTTTCCCGGTTCAGAAGAATGTCTCCCCCATTGTATTCCACGATTCTGGCCTGAATGTTCGCGCCGCTGGCATCGGGGGCGGTGTCCATATGGGCGATAAGACCGATGGTGGGTTTGCCGGGGTCTCCCGGGACGGTGCCGTAGACATAGCCGTTTTCGTCCATGTGGGCATCCCCAATACCCATAGACAGCATTTCCTCTACAATGGCCTGTCCCAATGCCTTCTGATTGACCGTAGACGGGCAGGTCTCGGACGTTTCGTCCGAAGTGGTTTCAAAGCTTACATAGCGCAGAAAGCGCTCCACAACCGTTTCCATTGGTGTTTCCTCCTTTGTAACGTGTAACGAAAGGACCTGCCGCAAAATAGCGTTCCTGTAGGGGCGGCTATCAGCCGCCCGCCATCCGGCGCAATTGCGCGCTTCCAAAAACACGCAATTCCGTTACCCGGCGGGCGGCATATTTGCCGCCCCTACAGAGTTTCTACTTTACAGCAGGCCTTATGAAATCAATTTTACTTCTTGGCAGCGTTGACAAGCTCGGCGGTGTCCTGAGCGATCATCAGCTCTTCGTTGGTGGGAACCACCCAGACCTCGACCTTGGAGTCGGGGGTGGAGATCTTCAGCTCCTTGCCGCGGCTCTTGTTGAGCTCGGGATCCAGCTTGACACCCATGAAGCCCAGGTAGTCGCAGACCATGCCGCGGACCAGGCCGTCGTTCTCGCCCACACCGGCGGTGAAGGTCAGCACGTCGATGCCGTTCAGCGCGGCGGCGTAAGCGCCAACGTACTTGGCGACCTCGTAAGCGAACTTCTCCAGAGCCAGCTTGCAGTCCTCGTTGCCCTTGTCGGCACCGTCGCCCAGGTCACGGAAGTCGGAGGACACGCCGGACAGGGCCAGCATACCGGACTTCTTGTTCAGCATGGTCAGGCAGTCGTCAACGCTCATATTGTACTTATTGCAGATGAACTGCACCACGCAGGCATCGATGTCGCCGGAACGGGTACCCATGGGGACACCGGCCAGAGGGGACAGGCCCATGGAGGTATCCATGCACTTGCCGTCCTTGATGGCGGACAGAGAGGAGCCGTTGCCCAGATGGCAGTTGACCATCTTGAAGTTCTTCTTGCCGACCAGCTCCGCGGTGCGCTTTGCCACGTACTTGTGAGAGGTGCCGTGGAAGCCGTAGCGGCGGATATCGTCGTTCTCGTAGTACTCCTTGGGGATGGCGTAGCGGTAGGCCTTGGGGGGCATGGTCATGTGGAAAGCGGTATCGAACACGGCAACCTGGGGGGTGTTGGGCATAACTGACTGGCAGGCGCGGATGCCCATGAGGTTGGCGGGGTTATGCAGGGGTCCCAGAGGGATGCACTTTTCAATTGCCTTGATGACCTCGTCATCGATGATGCAGGAGTCGGAGAACTCCATGCCGCCATGGAGCACGCGGTGACCCACGGCATCGATTTCGTCAACGGACTTGATCACGCCGTCAACGGGGTCCACCAGAATGTCCAGAACCGCGGCAATGGCCTCGGAATGGGTGGGCATGGGGATGTCCTTGACAACCTTCTTGTCGCCGACCTTGTGGGTCAGGCGGCCATCGATGTAGATGCGCTCGCACAGGCCCTTGGCAGAGACATCACCGGTCTCGGGGTTCATCAGCTGGTACTTCAGGGAAGAACTACCGGCGTTGATGATCAAAACGTTCATTGGAATCTCCTCCTAAGAATATTGTTTTCTTTTGCATTGTGTGATACAATGGCAACACGCAGCTATTCAGCCTTTTCCGTTTTTGTGCTGTAAAAAATTCAAAGAACAGCAGGAAAATCCGGGAGATTGCCACACCAGTGTGCGCGCTGGTTCGCAATGACACGGATGACTGAACAATTGTATCGGCATTATTATATTCCATCTTTCTTATTTTCTCAACCCCTAACTGAAAAATTTTTGGCTTTGGAGGAAAATCTTTGGAAACTGTGGGGATTATCTGCGAATACAACCCCTTTCACCTGGGGCACCGGAAGCAAATCGAGGCTATACGCGCCTCCTTCGGGGCGGATACGGCGGTGGTGTGCCTGATGAGCGGGAACTACGTCCAGCGGGGCACGCCTGCCCTCTATGACCGGACCGTTCGGGCCAAAGCCGCCCTTTTGTGCGGTGCCAATCTTGTATTGGAGCTTCCCGTAACAGGGAGCCTTTCCTCCGCGGAGGGGTTCGCTAGCACCGGGGTTTCCATTCTCTCCGGGCTGTGCACCCGGCTGTGCTTTGGCAGCGAGACAGGAAACGCCGATGCCCTGTGGCAGTGCGCCCAGGCCCTGCTGGAACCACGGTTCTCGGAATCTCTGCGAGAGGCGCTGAAAACCGGCATCAGCTTCCCCGCGGCACGGCAGCGGGCCCTGGAGCAGATGGGGCTTTCCGGGCAGCTGTTGGAAAACCCCAACGACATTCTGGCGGTGGAGTACTGCAAGGCGATTCTGGCGATGGGCAGCTCCCTGCGGCCCTTCCCCATCCAAAGGGCGGGCAGCTATCACGCCGTTATCCCGGACGCGGAAAATCCCTCCGCCACGGCGCTGCGGGCGCTGTGCCTCCAGGGCGGGGACATTGCCCCCTTTGTGCCCCCGGAGGCGGCGGAGTGCTTCCGGGATGCCCCTGTCCACACCCTGTCCGCCGGAGAACGAGCCATTCTCTACCGACTGCGGACCATGGATGACGGGGAATTTGAGGCCCTGCCCTATGGCTCGGAGGGACTGTGGCGGCGGCTGATGCACGCGGCCCGGGAGGAGGGCAGCCTGGATGCCATTTTAAACCGGGTAAAAACCAAGCGCTATACCCGCTCCCGGCTGGACCGGATGGTTCTTTGCGCCTTTTTGGGGCTTGACCGGGAAACGCTGGAGGCCCCCGCCCCCTACGCAAGGATTCTGGGCTTTGATGACAGGGGCCGGGAGCTTCTGCGAAACAGGCCCGATTTTAAAAATCTGGGTCAAAAGGACGACTCCCCCTATGGCGCGCTGGAGACCCGGTGCAACACGCTCTATGGGCTTTTCCGGCAGGAGGGCGTTTCCAGAGCCGACGAGGCACAGACCCAAAGACTTTTTTATCTTCACAGGTGATTGCATGGTTTTTTCATCCTATCTGTTTTTGTTTGCCTTTCTCCCCCTGGTGCTGGGGGGCTACTATCTGCTGTCGCTTTTCAAAAATCCCATTTATCAGCGGCTGTTTCTCATTGGGGCCTCCCTGTTTTTCTACGGGTACTTTAACCCCAGCTACCTTTTGATTATCGTGGTCTCCATTTTCATAAACTACCTGCTGGCCTCCTGCATCAGCGGAAGCAAGGGGGCCTTTCAGACGGTTCTGTTCTGGCTGGGGGTTCTGTTCAATGTGGGGCTGCTGGGGTACTTTAAATACCGGGATTTTTTTGTGGAGAACATCAACGCCCTGTTCCACACCTCCTTTGTGCTCAAACACATTGCCCTGCCCCTGGGCATCAGCTTTTTTACCTTCCAGCAGCTGTCCTTCCTGGTCTCCATTCGGAAAGGCGAGGAAAAATTAGAGCGGTTTGACGACTACTGCATCTTCGTCCTCTTCTTCCCCCAGCTGGTGGCGGGGCCCATTGTGCTCTACAGCGAGATGGTCCCCCAGTTTAAGGACTCCCAGCGGCGGTACTGGAACTGGGAAAACGCCTCCAAGGGAATGTACATATTTATCATCGGCCTGTTTAAAAAGGCGGTGATAGCGGACACCCTGGCCCTCTTTGCCGATACGGGCTTTGCATCCCAATCTCTGGGCTTCTGCGCCGCCTGGGCCACCTCCCTTTCCTATACCTTCCAGGTGTACTTCGATTTCAGCGGCTATTCCGATATGGCCGTGGGCCTGGGGAAGCTCTTTAACATCGACCTGCCCTTCAACTTCCGCTCCCCCTACCAGTCCGAGAGCATCTCGGAATTCTGGCGGCGGTGGCACATCACCCTGGGCCGGGCCCTGCAAAGCTATATCTACTTCCCCCTGGGGGGCAGCCGAAACGGTAAACTCCGAACCTACCGGAATCTGCTCCTTACCTTCCTGGTCAGTGGCCTGTGGCACGGGGCCGCCTGGACCTTCGTCCTGTGGGGGCTGCTCCACGGGCTTGTGAACGCATTGGAGCGAGTCTTTGCCAAGCCCCTGAGTCATGTCCCCCACTGGGTCCGGGTGGGCTGCACCTTTCTGATTGTCAACGCACTGTGGGTTCTGTTCCGGGCGGAAAGCTTTGAAAGCGCGGCGGTGGTGTACCGGGGCATGGTGAATTTCGGAAACCTCAACCTATTGCAGGTGGGCTATCTGGCGGTGGACGGCTTTGTGGGGGTGCCCCTGGCGATGAATACCGCCTATGTGCTGGCAGCCCTTGTCGCGCTCACCCTTGTGTGCTTCCGGGCGAAAAACAGCTGCCGGATGCTGGAGAACTTTACCTGGCGCAAGGGGACCATGTGGGCGACGGCGATTTTATTTTCCATCGCCCTGGTGCATCTGTCCCGGGAGAGCGTCTTTATCTACTTTAATTTCTAAGGAGCACGGCTATGGCAAAAAAATGGCTGCTGCGGCTGCTGGCGCTGAGCTTGGCGCTGGTGATGCTTCTGTGTGCCGCGGCGTACCTCGTTGACCCCTACATGCAGTATCGGGTCCGGGACAACCAATATCTGTTAAACTCCCGGCTGGTCACCCCGGGGCTCATTACAAACTATGACTACGACACAGTACTCATTGGCTCCTCCATGATTCAGAATACGGACATGCAGCTGTTCCGGGACACCCTGGGGGGCAGGCCCTTGAAAATCACCACCGGTGCCATCAGCCTGACGGAGATTCAGAAGCTGACGGACAAAATCAATCAGGTGGGCAAGGCGGAGCGCTGCTATATCTGTCTTGACCAGTATCTCTTCGCCCCGGAAAAATGGGACGATATGGACCGGTTTCCGGACTATCTTTTAGACGACAGCCCCTGGAATGACTACCGGTACCTTCTGGGCTACGAAACCTGGATGCGCTTCATCCCCATTGATTTAGGGCTCAGCGCCGCAAAAATGCTGCACATTCCCCTGCCGGAAAAATTCACCCGGGCCATGTCCATCGACGGCCTGGAGGACTGGCGGGACGACTGGACCTTCGGGGAGGAAGCAACCCTTTCCCTCTATACGCCCCCGAAAAAGGGGACCGACTTTGATGCGGAAACCGTGCTTGCGCGGATGAAAAAGCGATTTGACGAATACCTGACCCACCTGGATTTTACCAACGGGGACTATACCTTCTTCTTCCCTCCCTACTCCGCCCTCTACTGGAATTACGCCTTTGGGGCCGGGAACGGGGAAACCTATCTGGAATTCAAGGCCTACGCGGAGGCACATCTATTGGAATATGAAAACGTCCGGATTTTTGACTTTCAAAACGCGCCATTCACTACCGATTTGAACAACTACAAGGACTACACCCACTACACCCCGGAAATCAACGACTGGATGCTGGGGTGCTTTGCAAGCGGCGAATCCCTGGTGGAGGTGCCAGATTCCGGCCTGGAACGAACCAAAGCGCAGGCAGCAGAGCTGCTGGAACGGTACCCGGAAATACCGGGGGAATAAACGATTGGCTCCCCTGAAAGGGGAGCCAAAATGAACGCACAAGGAGGTCACATACATGACCTATAAAATTGCCATTTGTGATGATTCCCCGGTGGACCGGGAGTATGTGGGGGCGTTGGCGAAAAGATGGGCGGAGGGCCGGGGGGTACGGCTCCATACGGAGGTGTTTTCCTCCGGGGAAAGCTTTTTGTTCCGCTATGCCGAGGAAAATGACTTTGACATTCTCCTGCTGGATATTGAAATGGGCGGCATGGACGGGGTGAGCCTTGCCAAACGGCTCCGGCGGGACAACGACACGGTGCAGATTGTCTTTATCACCGGCTACTCCGACTACATTGCCGAGGGCTACGAGGTTGCGGCGCTGCACTACCTGATGAAGCCCCTGGATGAAAGCAAGCTCTTTTCCGTCCTGGATCGGGCCGCTGAAAAGCTGCGAAAAAACGAAAAGGTACTCCACCTGGAGCTTTCCGGGGAGATGGTCCGGATTCCCGTCCACCGTATCCGCTGGGCGGAGGTCAACGGAAACTACGTGACCATCCACGAAACCACGGATCACTCCGCGAAAATGGCCCTGGGGCAGCTGGAACGGGAGCTGGACGACCGGTTCCTGCGGATTGGGCGGTCGGCCATCGTCAACCTGACCCAGATTGCCCGGGTCACGAGAACCGAAATCCGCCTGCTCTCCGGGGACTGCATTCCCCTGCCCCGGGGTGCCTACGAGACGGTAAACCGGGCAATTATCAATCTGAGGTGAACAAAAATGGGCTTTTTCTCCAAGCGTGTGGATAAGCAGCTGGAAGCCTACCAGCAGGAGCTTCTGGAAACCCACTACCGGGAAGTGGACAATATGTACAAACAGATACGGGGCTGGCGGCACGACTACCGGAATCATATCCAGGTGATGAAGGCCTACGCCGCCAAGGGCGACTGGGCAGCCATCCAGAACTATTTGGACGAGCTTGACAAGGATTTAACAACCGTTGATACCGTGATCAAAACCGGCAACGCCATGACGGATGCCATTCTAAACTCCAAAATCTCCCTGGCCAAGTCCAAGGACATTCCCGTCATTGCCGATGCCCATGTACCGGTGAAGCTCAAGTCCTCGGAAATTGACCTGTGCTGCATTTTGGGCAATCTCTTTGACAACGCCATCGAGGCAAGCCTGCCCCTGCCGGAGGAAAAAAGGCTCATCCGGGTGTATATGGACATGAAGAACACCCAGCTCTATATCTCCTTCACCAATTTCACCGCCGGGAAGAAGCTGCCGAAAATCGGCGGCCGCTTCCGCACCACCAAGGGTGAGGGACATGGCTTTGGGCTAGTCCGCATCGATGCCATTGTGGAGCGCTTAGACGGCTACATCAGCCGGGGCAGCGAGGACGGGGCATTTACTACGGAAATTCTGCTGCCCCAGGTATAGGCGCAATTCATCCCCCAAAAAGTACAATTCGTCCCCGGAATGCTCCGGGGACGAAATTCTATGATAGGATGGGCGCAAAGAGAGGTGCATTCTATGAACACAAAACAAAAACGCTATTCCCTTTCCGGAAACATCGCCTGGATGGTCAAAATCTGCTGGCAAACCCGTCGGCGGGCCCTGTTTCTATGCCTGGCAATGGCTCTGTGCGACATTCTCAACAATCTGGCGGGGCTCTATATTGGGCCGCGGGTTTTGGGGCTTGTGGAAGCGCATAGCAGCCTTTCCCAGCTCCTTGGCACCATCCTATTCTTTACCTTGGCACTGCTGCTTACCCAGTACGGGAAAACATATCTTGGCGGGTACAACCAGTTTTGCCTGGTGGAAAACCGGACCTCCATTATGATGGATGTCAGCCGGAAATTCAACACCACCGGCTATCCCAATACCCTGCGTGCCGAATTTCTTCGGCTGCTGGGGAAGACCGACGATGCCACAGATAACAATCAATCCTCCACAGAGGAGATCTACCGGACCATCGCAAGTTTCCTAACCAATCTGGGCGGGCTAATCGCCTACCTCACCATTCTGTCCGGGCTCAATCTCTGGCTGCTGCTTTTCATGGCCGCCAGCTGCACCGGGGAATTCTGGGCCGCCCGGTATAAGGACAACTGGATTTACGCCCACCGGGATACAGAAAACCAGTTTTACCTGAAAAAACGGTATCTGCGGGACAAATCAGAATCCATTGAGCTTGCCAAGGACATCCGGATTTTCGGCTTGCAGGGCTGGATGCGGGACATTCTCACCGGCATTCACCACGCTTACTACGACTTCCAGTTAAAGGTAGAAAAGCGCCGGCTGCTGGTGGACCTGGTGGGCACCGTTTGCACCGTGGCAAGAAACGGCATCGCCTACTGGTATCTCATCCGGCTGGCCCTTCGAAACGGGCTGGGGGTGCCGGAATTTCTGCTGTACTTTACCGCCGCCTCCACCTTTACCACCTGGGTATTGGGAATTCTCACGGACCTGAGCAAGCTGAACAAGCAAAGCCTGGATATCTCCCAGGTGCGGGAATTCTTAGACTATCCGGAGCCCTTCCGGGGGCAGGCTCCCGTCCCCAAGGCGGCGCAATATGAGCTGCGGTTGGAGCAAGTCTCCTTCCGCTACCCGGAGGCGGAGAAAGACACCATCGCAAACATGAATCTGACCATCCACCCCGGGGAACGGCTTGCCATTGTGGGCCTGAACGGTGCCGGTAAGACTACCCTTGTAAAGCTTCTGTGCGGTCTGTTGGACCCCACGGAAGGGCGGGTGCTGCTGAACGGTCAGGATATCCGGGCGTTTGACCGGGCGGAATACTACCGGCTGTTCAGCGCCGTCTTCCAGGACTATTCTTTGCTTTGTACCACGGTTGCGGAAAATGTTGCCCAGTCGTCGGAACACATCGACGAAAAAAGGGTCTGGGAGTGTCTTCAAAAAGCGGGGCTTACGGAGGCAATCCAGGCCCTTCCCAAGGGGATTCATACCCATGTGGGCCGGGATGTGTTCTTAGACGGGGTTCTCTTCTCCGGCGGTCAGACCCAGCGGCTGATGCTGGCCCGGGCCCTTTACAAAGACAGCCCCATTCTATTCCTGGATGAGCCCACCGCCGCCCTGGACCCCATTGCGGAGGACGACATCTACCGGAAGTACAGTGCCATGACGGAAGGCAAAACCTCCCTCTTTATCTCCCACCGGCTGGCCTCTACAAGGTTCTGCGACCGAATTCTCTTTTTGGATCAGGGAAAAATCGCCGAGGAGGGCACCCACGAAATGCTGCTCGCCCTGGGCGGCGGCTACGCCAAACTCTTTGAAGTTCAAAGCCGCTACTATCAGGAAGGGAGGGATTTCTAATGAAGCACAATTTTCAATATCACCTTTCCCGGGAAATCCGGGCGATTCGGATGCTCCACGGGGTCACGCCTCAGTTCTTTCCCATTGTGACCCTGAACGCCATTGTAAAAGCCGTTCTCCCCTACGCCACGGTATTCCTCTCCGCAAAAATCTTAACGGAGCTGGCAACCCTGAGAAGGGCCAATGTTCTCTGGAAATGGGTCATTGTCACCATTCTGGCAACCGCTCTTCTGTCCGTTCTGCGCTCGTTCTTTATGGAGCGGGAGGAGACCTTGCTCAACGACATTTATGGGCGGAAGGAACTGCTTTTCAGCGAAAAAGCCATGTCCATGGACTTTGCCGATGCGGATAAGCAGGAAGTTCGGAGTCTACGGGCCCAGATTTCCCAGAATGAACAATGGGGCGGCCTGGGGCTTATCAATGCCGCCATCATCTATAAGGAGTTGATTGGGTCCCTGACCGGTATTTTCAGCGGCATCGCCCTGACCGTCCGGCTTTTCGCAACCCCGGTACCGGAAAGTGCGGGAAAGCTTGTGCTATTAAGCAGTCCTTGGTTTCTCCTTCCTTTGGGTGGTCTCTTTGTGGGCATCAGCCTTCTTTCCGGCAGACTCTATACTGTATACGCCCAGGAATACGATCGCCTCTCCAAAGATGCCACCTTTGGAAACCGGGTATATACCTATATTACGAAGCTGTCCCGGCAAAAAAGCATCCAAATGGACATGCGCATCTATCGGCAGCAGAAGATCATAGATGCCCTGTCTGCCCAGAATCAGGTATTTACGGCGAAGGGAATTTTTGGCCGTGCCGCGCTGGGAAAGCCGGGCTTGTGTTGGTCTGTGGCTGCCAGTAGCGCAACTCTGACCGTGGGGTGCATTTATGTATTCACCTGCCTGAAAGCCTGGGCCGGGGCCTTTGATATCGGCCTTGTCACCCAGTATGTTGGGGCCGCAACGGCGCTGGCGGAATCTCTCAACATTCTGATTTCCTCTTTGGGAGGTATGAAAGCCAACACCACCCATCTGGACAATACCTTCCGTTATCTGGACCTTCCCAACGCCATGTACCAGGGCAGCCTGACCACGGAAAAGCGGGCAGACCGGAACTATCAGGTGGAATTCAAAAACGTCTCCTTCAAATATCCCGGCAGCGAAACCTGGGCATTGAGAAACGTCTCCATGAAGTTCCAAATCGGCAAGCGGCTGGCAATCGTTGGGGAAAACGGCAGCGGAAAGACCACCTTTATTAAGCTCCTGTGCCGTCTCTACGACCCCCAGGAGGGGGAAATCCTTCTAAACGGAATCGATATCCGGAAATACCGGTACGATGACTACATGGGCGTTTTCTCCATCGTCTTCCAGGATTTCCAGCTGCTGTCTCAAAGCCTGGGAAGCAATGTGGCGGGCTGTAAGGATTATGACGAGAAACGGGTAACACAGGCCCTGGTGGATGCGGGCTTCGGCCCAAGGCTTCATACCCTTCCCAAGGGGCTGGACACCCAGCTTTATAAGGACTACGGCGAGGACGGCATCGAGATCTCCGGCGGCGAGGCCCAGAAGATCGCCATTGCCCGGGCACTGTACAAGGACGCGCCCTTCATCATCCTGGACGAGCCCACCGCCGCCCTGGACCCCATGGCCGAGGCGGAAATCTACAGTAAGTTCAACGAGATTTCCGGCGACAAAACCGCGGTCTACATCAGCCACCGCTTGTCCAGCTGCAAGTTCTGTGACGAAATTCTGGTCTTCCACCAGGGCTCCATCGTCCAGCAGGGCACCCACGAAGCCCTCCTTTCCCAAAAGGAAGGCAAATACGCCCAGCTTTGGAACGCCCAGGCGCAGTATTATACGGAGTAACATTTCATCCCCGATTTTCTTACCGACCGGTTTGAAAATCGGGGATTTTCGTTTCTTACGAAATCTTCAGGACACGCCCTTGCGCTTTGTGGTATAATGGGGAAAAATGGGAGGTGTATTCAATGCCCGCACCGATTCTTCTTGTGGAAGACGATTCCTATCTTTCCCAGGGGCTTTTGGAGCTGCTGGAAAGCAGCGGCTATGCCCCGCTGTGCGCCATGGACCTGGAAAGCGCCCGGAGGGCGCTTCGGGATAAGCACTATGAACTCGTCATTCTGGACGTGACTCTGCCGGATGGGGACGGGGTGTCCTTCTGCCAGTCCCTGCGGCAGGAGGGATTTGCCATGCCCATTCTCTTCCTCACCGCCCGGGACGAGGAATTTGACATTGTCCGGGGCCTGGATGCCGGGGGCAACGACTATGTGACCAAGCCCTTCCGGGTTCAGGAGCTTTTAAGCCGCATCCGGGTCCTGCTTCGCAAGGACTCCGGGAATCTGCGCCGGGGCGGACTGGAAATTGACCAGGAGCGAATGACGGTCTCCAAGGACGGGAATGCGCTGCCCCTGACCCTGACGGAATATAAGCTTCTGGCGTGCCTCGTCCGTCAAAGGGGTGTCACCACAAGGGACATCCTGCTGGAAGCGCTGTGGGACAGCGACGGGAAATTTGTGGATGACAACACCCTGTCCGTCCATATCAGCCGCCTGCGGGAGAAAATCGGCGGTGGGCATATCCGGACCGTTCGGGGGGTGGGCTATCAATGGGTGGATTGATTCTGGGCTTTCTGCTGGGGGCCGGGCTGGGGCTCGGGCTTTTTCTGCGACAGAGGCGGCGCACAAAAACGCTTACACAGCAGATAGAGGCGTTTCTGGACGGGGTTTCCCCGCCCCTGGAAATCTCCCTGGGAGAAAATGACTACTCGGCACTGCAAAATGCCGTCGCGGTCCTCCAAAACCGGCTCCTTCTGTCCCGGGAGCAGACCCTTCTGGAAGCACAGCGCAGTACGGATTTGCTCACGGACATCTCCCACCAGCTGAAAACGCCCCTTGCCTCCTTACAGCTGTTCTTGGAGCTGGACAACGGAAAGCATTTGGAGCAGGAGCAGGCACAGATTGGAAGAATGCAGACGCTCATTGCCAACCTTCTCCGGCTGGAGCGGCTCTGCGCCGACGGCTACACCTTTTCCTTCGCCACCCACGATTTAAAGGAGCTGATTCTCAGCTGCTGGCAGCCCCTTTCCGCCCTCTACCCGGAGAAAACCCTGGTATGCCAGGGGGCAGCCAGCCTGTACTGCGATGAAATCTGGATGGGCGAGGCGCTGACCAACCTTCTGAAAAACGCCTGTGAGCACACCGGGCCCCGGGGGCACATCACCCTTCATTTGGAGCAGAGCCCGGGCGAAGTTCGGCTTACCCTGTCCGACGACGGCGGCGGCGTGGAGCCCCAGGCCCTGCCAAGGCTGTTTGAGCGGTTCTACCATGGCAGTCATCCGGGCCATGGGGCGGGCATTGGCCTTGCCATCGTCAAAGAAATCGTCCGGCGGCACCACGGCAGCATTCAGGCCCAAAATATCCCCGGCGGGCTGGAATTTGTCCTGTTTTTCTCAAAACTGGATCAATGTCTTACGAAATCGTAAGGGTACCGTCACGCAGGCGTAAGGTTCGTCTGCTAGAATAAAGCCATCCCAATCAAGGAGGCACACATATGAACATTCTGCAATGCGACAACCTTTCCAAATTCTATGGCTCCGGGGAGGAGCAGGTCAAAGCCGTGGACGGGGTTTCCCTCTCCATTGACCAGGGAAGCTTTACCGCCATTATCGGCCCCAGCGGCTCGGGAAAATCATCCCTGCTGCACATGCTGGGCGGGCTGGACAGGCCCACATCGGGAACTGTCCGATTCCAGAATCAGGAGCTTTACATGCTTCCGGACCGGCAGCTCTCCATTCTCCGGCGGAGGCAGTTCGGTTTTGTGTTTCAAAGCTACAATCTGGTGCGGGAATTAACGGGTCTTGAAAACATCCTGCTGCCTCTGATGCTGGACAAGCGCCAGCCGGATGAAACATACCTGGAAAAGCTCATCGACATTCTGGGCATCCGGGGAAGGCTTGACCATCTGCCCGGTGCCATGTCCGGCGGCCAGCAGCAGCGCTTTGCCATCGCCCGTGCCCTTGCCAACAAGCCGGGGCTGCTGCTGGCGGACGAACCCACCGGCAACCTGGACGGCCAGACCGGACGGCTGATCATGGACCTGCTGCGGGAGCTAAACCGGGAGCTGGGGGTGACCTTGGTTCTGGTCACCCACGACCTGGGGGTTGCCGAACAGGCGGAGCGCATCATTCAGCTGAGTGATGGGAAGGTTCTCAAAGACAGTGGAGGGCCTGAGGTATGAAAAAGCTGACCATCCACCGTCTGGCCCTTGCCGACCTCCGAGCCAACAAAAAGGATTTTGTTCTGCTGGGCATCGGGATTTTCCTGGCCATTTTCCTGACGACTACTGTCTTTTTGGCGCTTTTTTCCCTATATGGGTACCAGGTAAAAACCCGGCAAGAAACCTACGGCAAGGAGGACGGGTTTCTATTTCAGGCCGGTCTCCTTACCGCCCAGGAACTGATGGACACGGGGCTTGTTTCCGAAGTCGGGACCATTTCCCAGCCCGAGGAAAGCAGCGCATCCCCCGTGGGGACCTATGACGAAAAAGCCGCCCTGCTTCTCAATCGCCAGCTGCTCTACGGCCGCCTGCCCAAGGCCCCGGGAGAGGCGGCGCTGGACGAGACCATCCTGGAGCGAAGATATCAGGGAACCACCGTTGGCGACACCATAGAAGTGACCATTCAGCCCCGGGCCTATTCCCCCAAGGTTTCCAAAACCTTCACCGTGACGGGCATTTTGCGGCCCATGTTCTCCGGCGTCGAGAGCCAGTCCCGGCTTTTCCGGAACGCCCTGCCGGGGAACACAAGCCTTCCCCAGATTCTTCTATACAGCGAGGATGATTTTCTGGAAAAGGTTCCCAAAATCCATCATCTGGTCTTTTCCTACGCCCCAGGCGGGAGCCTCAAAAAGCTCCACGAGGCGTTTCCAAACGCGGCCCTTATCGAACTAGACGGCTTTGGCTACAGCCGGAGGCCCGGGGAAGCCAGCGATGGGATCTGGCGTGCTTATCAGTTTACGAATCTTGCCGCCCCAGTACTCTCCGCGGGATGCGCCCTGGTGCTCTGTGCGGTCATCGGCATTCTGGAGGCCGTCAGCGGCCAGTTTGCCCGGAAGGAGCAATTCTACCGGATGCTCCGGGCCGTGGGGGCCACCCGGGGGCAGCTCCGGGCCGTCAGCCGCCGGGCCTCCCTGCTTCTGGCGCTTTTGACCGCCCCCGCCGCCGTTCTCTGCGCCGCGGGCCTGGTATGGGTATGCAGCCTTGCGCTTCCCGAGTACCTGGTGTTTTCCTGGAAATCCCCCCTGTTCCCCGCCGCCATTCTGGCATCCTTCGTGCTTGTCTGGATTTGTGCGGAAATCCCGGCTTTTTTCGCCGCAAGAAAGCCCATTCTTTCCCAAACTCCCGGTCCCCTTCGGAAAAACACCGTTTCTTCCCGCCGTTCCTTTGTACCCCACACCCTGATTTCCCTGCGGAAGCTGCGCTTAAAGCCCCTGCAAACAGTGGGGAGCGGCATTCTGATTTTGATTCTCAATCTTTCTTTGGTGTGTTCCGTCTTTTCCGCCCGGGATTTGACAGAGTATATCCGCTCACTTTCCGATACGGTTCCCCGTTTTCAAATGAGCAATGCCCTACTCTCCTCCAATACATCCCTTCTGACTGTCATTCCGGAGAGCAGCCTGAGCATGGAAACCGTCCGGGAATTGGAACAGCTTCCCCATGTTGCCTCCGTCACTGCCCAGTGGGAGGCGAACATCAACGCTTTGGTAGATTCCGTGGGCACCTATCTTCTGACGTTGAATCTCGACAACCCCCAACTGTGGCAATATCATCCGGAATTAAACCCCGGGGATTATTTCCCGGATGCCAAATTGGACGGCTGGACCGAAAACCAGGCTTCCCAGGCCCATGGATATCTGGAACAGCAATTGGACACGAAGCAGATTTCCGTCAGTCTGAAGCTCGTGGTGGTATCGGACCTTTCCCAGCTCTCCAGGGAGCTGAAAGCGGGACAAATCGACAAAGCGCGCCTGGACAGCGGCGAGGCGGTGCTATTGAGCGTCCCGGAATACTATGGCACCCTGGAGCAGAACGGCTTCTTCCGTTCCAGCTCCAAACCCGGCCCCTCCTGCAAGCCGGACCACTACGACTACTTTACCGAAAATGACCAGTTTTCGCTTGGGGACACCCTGCCCCTGGTGCAAGTCTATTCCGATTCCGACTCCGACGACCTGATGAGTGCGCTTTTCACCTCCACCCGGGCCACAGCCAGCCCCCGCATCGACGGTCTTCTAACGGGTGTTCCCTACGGCTGCTTCGACATTCCGGCAGTTGTCACCACCCCGGAGGGACTTCAAAGCCTGGGGCTGCGCTGTGACAACACGACCGACATTCAGATAAACCTGGATGGCCCCGTGGACCGTGCCACAGAGGATGCCCTGCGGGACCGGATTCAGCGGATTGCCGCCCGGGAAGACGGCCTCGTCGTCAGAGACCCCATGTCTTTGCGCAGAGCCACGGTGGAGTTTTCTACCTTAAGCACCGTTTTCTTCTTCTGCCTGTACGGTGCCATTCTGGTCATCACCCTGGTGCTCATCTGCGGCACCCGCATCCGGGATTTCCGCGGCCAGCGGTATACCGTTGGCGTTCTTCGGGCCATGGGCTGTGACAAAAGCGCTCTTTCTCGGCTCTATTTTCCCCAAATATTTCTGTGCGGTCTTCTGGGCTTTCTGATTAGCCTTCCCTGCGTGATTTTCTTTCTCTCCCCGATCCTAAACCCCCGGGAAATTGCCCTGTTTGTCCTGGCTTCCGGCCTTTCCACCACGGTTTCCACGGTTCTTTGCTGCTGCATCACGGCCTTTGCAATCCGCCGTCTGCTTTCCAAGGAGCTTTCCGCAGTTCCGGAGAATCTTGCGGAATAAAAAGTCCCATCCAAATGGATGGGAGGAAAATCCGGGCCCGGAGAAGGAGGGATTTGGGGCGGGGGTGAAGATCCGGGCCCGGAGAAGGAGGGATTTGGGACATTAAGGAGCGAATGCCGTCGAGCCGGCATTCGGCAAGTGTCCACTGGACACTTGCATTTAAGTGGTTCAAATCCCAGCCTTTGGGGCAGGGGTGAAGATCCGGGCCCGGAGAAGGAGGGATTTGAAACACTATGGAGCGAATGCCGTCGAGCCGGCATTCGGCAAGTGTCCACCGGACACTTGCATTTAGATGGTTCAAATCCCTCCTTCTCTTTCGGCAAAAATAAAACCCCATCCTTTAGGATGGGGTTTTATTTTTGGCGGAGAAGGAGGGATTTGAACCCTCGATACCCTTTTGGGGTATACACGAT
>USQL01000012.1 GCA_900556935.1 uncultured Eubacteriales bacterium
ACGGCACCACCGAGTGCGTCACCGCCTCCTGCCTGACCCCCAAGGACTATGCCCGCCAGGGCTCCATCGGTGTGCCCTTTCCGGATACCTTCTATAAGATTGTGGAGCCCGGCACCACCAACGAGGTGGAGCCCAATACCGAGGGCGAAATCTGCATTTCCGGCCCCTCCGTTATGCTGGGCTATATGGATAACCCCGAGGAGACCCGCCAGACCCTCCGCCGCCATTACGATGGCCGGATCTGGCTGCACACCGGCGACCTGGGCCACATGGACCAGGACGGCTTCGTCTATTTCCGTCAGCGCATCAAGCGGATGATCGTCACCTCCGGCTACAATGTCTACCCCTCTCAGCTGGAAAACATCATCGACGGCAACGAAAAGGTGCTCATGAGCTGTGTCATCGGCGTGAAGGACCCCTACCGGGTCCAGCGGGTCAAGGCCTATGTGGTGCCCATGCCCGGAATTGAGCCCACGGAGGAGCTGAAAAAAGAGCTGCTGGACTACTGCTCCGGCCGCATCGCCAAGTATGCCATGCCCCGTGAGATTGAGTTCCGGAAGGAGCTGCCCAAGACCCTGGTTGGCAAGGTCGCCTACCGGGTGCTGGAGGAAGAGGCCAACGCCAAGGCGGCGGAAAAGTGAAAAAGCGCGTCTGGGAGCTGGATGCCGCCCGGGGACTGGCCCTCATCGGCATGATTGGGATTCACCTGATTTACGATTTAGTGGAGCTCTACGGCATCTGGAATTGGAATCCCCATTGGTATCAGGTCTTTAAAAACAACTATGGGGCCATTTTCCTCCTGATTTCCGGCATCAGTGTGACCCTGGGCAGCCACCCGGCAAAACGGGGCTTCCAGGTGTTCTGCTGCGGCTTTCTGTGCACGGCGGTGACCTACGGCATGTACCGCCTGGGCTTTGCCGGAAAAGAGATTCTTATCTACATCGGCGTTTTGCAGTGCTTAGGCCTGTGCATGATGCTCTGGCCCCTGTTTGGAAAGCTGCGAAGCCCGTGGCTCCTTGCCTTGGCCGCCGGGATGATTGCCCTGGGGCTGTGGCTGCGGGGGGAGGCGTTCTCCTTCCCCTGGCTCACGGTGCTGGGCTTTGCCCCCTATGGCTTTGCCTCCTCGGACTATTTCCCCCTGTTTCCCAATCTGGGGTATTTCCTGGTGGGGGCGGTGCTGGGGCGGAAGCTCTATGGGGAGAAAAAAAGCCGCTTCCCCCTGGAAAACCCGCCGCTGAAGGGCCTGCAATGGATGGGAAGAAACAGCTTGCTCATTTATTTGCTGCACCAGCCCGTGCTGGCGGCGGTGGTTGGACTGTTTGCCATGGGGTAATTTGCCATGCTGGGAGGTTCTATGAAAAAAGGAAAATTCTATGGGGTGATTTTTTTACTGGGGATTCTGGCAAAGCTTCTGCGGGGGCTTTTGTATCGGGGAAACCTGGATTCCCGGGGCCTGATTCCCACGGGGAGCGTTCTGGATATCGCCCTGTGGGTGCTGACGGCGGGGGCGCTGGTGCTGTGCTTCCTGGCGGAGAACCGGGAGGTGACCTCTAAGAACTGGAGCATTGTCGGGAATGCCTTTTTCGCCTTGGGTCTTCTGTTCAGCACCCAGGACTTAACCCAGGGGTATTCCGTTCTGCTGCTCCTTTGCAGTGGGCTGTCCATCGCCGCCGCTCTGGCGCTGGCGGCGGAGGCCGTTCAGAAATTCCGAGGGAAGAAGCTTCCCTATGTGTGGATTCTGGTGTGCCTGAGCCTGATTGTCCGTTTAATTGCCGCCTATCAGACCTGGAGCCGGGAGCCCCAGATGCAGGACTTCCTGCTGCCCCTGCTGGCAGGCCTGGCAGGCGCGGCCTTTGCGTACCGCCGCGCCGCGGAGAGCGTGGACCTTCCCAGGTCTCCCTGGACCTATCGGCTGGGCCTGGCCGCCATGTATCTGTGCATTGCGGCCAGCGGCAGCAGCCAGACCCTGCTGTTTTACAGCATGACCGGGGTGGGCTGCTTCTTCCTGTCCTACCAGGAGGAAGGGGTATGCTGATTCCGGAGGGCGTGGGCCGCTGCATAGAGGCCCTGGAAACGGCGGGCTTTGAAGCCTACTGCGTGGGGGGCTGCGTCCGGGACTCCCTTTTGGGAAAAACGCCCCATGATTTTGACCTGTGCACCTCCGCAAGGCCGGAGCGGATGGAGGAAATCTTCCACAATTTCCGCCTGGTCCTGGCAGGGGAGAAGCACGGCACCGTGGGGGTTATTACGGAGGATGGCGTTGTGGAAATCACCACCTTCCGCACCGAGGGCACCTACGCCGACAACCGGCACCCGGACAAAGTGGACTTTGTGACGGACATCCGGCAGGACCTGGCCCGCCGGGATTTTACGGTAAACGCCATGGCCTACTCCCCCAAAAGAGGGCTTATTGACCCCTTCGACGGGGCGGAGGACCTGAAAAACAGGTGCCTGCGCTGTGTGGGGGAACCGGAAACACGTTTCCGGGAGGATGCGCTGCGCATTTTGCGGGGGGTTCGGTTTTCCGTAACCTATGGGCTCACCCCGGAGGGAAAGACGGAGCGGGCAATGGAAGCCCTCGCCCCGCTGCTGGACCACTTGGCCCGGGAGCGGGTGTTTTCCGAATTCTGCGGATTTCTTCCCAAAATCACCGCGGAGGAGCTGGCGCGCTTTGCCCCCATCATCACCCAGGTGATTCCCGAGCTGCGGGAAACCGTGGGCTTTGACCAGCATTCCCCCCACCATAAATACGACCTCTATACCCACATTGCCCATGTGGTGGAAGGGGTCCCGGGAGACGTGACCCTGCGGTGGGCGGCGCTGCTGCACGATGTGGGGAAAATCCCCACCTTTACCCGGGACGAGACCGGCAGAGGCCATTTCTATGGCCATGCCCAGGTGGGTGCCCGGATGGCGGAGGACATTCTCCACCGCCTGAAAGCCCCCACCGCTCTGCGGGAGCAGGCGGTGCTGCTGATTGGCCAGCACATGACCAGACTCCAGCCGGACAGGCGGCTTGTCAAGCGGTATTTCAGCCGCTGGGGCCGGGAGACGGTGGAAAAGCTCCTGTATTTGCAGCAGGCGGACATGGGCAGCAAGGGGGTCCCCGGCGAGGAGGGGCGGGATGAATTTGCCCTCCTGTGGCAGCTGCTCCGGGAAGTGGAGGCAGAAAATAACTGCCTGACCCTCCGGGACCTTGCCGTCAACGGCCGGGACCTGATGGCCCTGGGCTATCGAGGCCCGGCAATCGGCGAAGGCTTACAGGACCTTCTGGACGCGGTGCTGGACGAACAGGTCCCCAACGAAAAAAAAGCGCTGCTGGAATTCTTGCAGCAGCGCAGAAAACACTCAGTACCTTAGAGGGTTCTTGAAAGGAATCTTTCATAGGATGGATGACGAAATCGGTGGTTCACAAAAGATGCCACCGATTTTTTCATCGCTCACTTCATCAATCAATTGTGGTTGACCAATGAGCGATGAACGGTTATAATCGGTATGAGGTGATGACCCATGTACAACAAAAAACCACCCTTTGAGATTACAGCTTCCATGCTTGATAAAATTGCGGAGATTGCGGAATTGGTTGGACAGGTCAATGCCGTGGCGGGTTTGACAACGAATCCCATGCTGCGCCGCACGAATCGTATCCGTACAATCTATTCCTCCTTGGCAATTGAACAGAACACGTTGAGCCTGGAACAGGTAACTGCTGTTCTAAACGGGAAACGGGTCATCGCTCCGCCTAAGGATATTGCCGAGGTTAAGAACGCATATGAGATATACGAAATGATGGATTCTCTGAATCCCTATTCCGTGGAGGATATGCTGAATGCCCACGGGGTTATGACCAAAGGATTGACCGAGGAATCCGGCTGTTTCCGTTCCGGTCCGGTGGGAGTTGTGGATAAGCAGGGCAATATTCTTCATTTTGGAACGCTGCCGGATTATGCGCCGGGGCTGACGATGGATCTGCTGGATTGGGTTCAGAAAAGCAATATTCATATGCTGATTAAAAGCTGTGTTTTCCATTATGAGCTGGAAGTGATCCACCCTTTTGCGGATGGCAACGGCCGAATTGGACGATTGTGGCATACGCTCCTGCTGACCCAGTGGAAGCCTGTGTTTGCGTGGCTCCCGGTGGAGTCCATCATCCATGACCGCCAGGATGAATACTACGCAGCCATCAACCGTTCTAACTATGAAGGCGAATCCACGGCATTTATCGAGTTCCTGCTGTCTGCTATCCAAGAAGCGCTGCTGGAAGCGGTGCAGACGACCAGTGCGTCGGAAAGCATGACCACCGATGAACTGCGCTGGTATAAAATTGAACGGTTTCTGAAAAGAAATGATACAATTGCCAATGCGGACGTGCGGCAAATGTTTCACGTATCCTCAGCAACGGCGAACCGCATTCTTTCTAGATTGACAGAGGAAGGGAAGCTTCAAAAAATCAGGAATGGAAAATCCTGGGCATATAAATAGAAAAAGGGAAGTCTGAATGGCTTCCCTTTTTGTGCTCTTTTTGGTATTGCGGTGATTTATGTGATTTCTTACAGGTGTTTACCGCATCACCGCTTCAATGTCCTCCATGGTGCGGGGGATGGCGGCATCCACGTCCGCCATGGCCATGCCGGGACGGGAGGACCGCATCATGGCGAGGATTCCTGCCTCGGTGTTTTTTCCGCCTGCCGCAGGGCGGCAATCTCCTTTGCCTTTTTCTGCATTGTACCACCTATGACGGACAAATGCAAGCGCAGGAAAATTACGAAAAGACAATTGTTCCAACAGATGGCAATAAAAACCAGTAGGGGCGGCTGGTATGCCGCCCCTACTGGGTCGCTATTTCAGAGGTTCTCCAGAATGGATTTGAGAAGCTCCAGATACCGCTCGCCCAGCTGGGTGCGGGCGGTGTCCTTTCGCTCGATGACAAGGAGGGAATAGTGCAGGCTCCCCAGGGGTACACAGCGGAAGTTAAAGCGCTGGTTGGTGGCGGGGGGCAGCTTACAGTCCAGGCCGTACATGGTGGTCTGGGAGATCAGGGCGTACTTCATGGAACGGTCCGAGACGGTGACCAGCCGGTCCGGATTCATTTTGATCAGGCTGCTGAAGGCTGGATCGTCCAGAAAGGCACGGCTGTTGTAGTCCACCAGGGTGTAGTCCTGAAAGTCGGGCAGGTGAATTTCCGGGGCCCCGTACAGCGGGTGCTTTGGGCCGATGCGCAGAACAATGGGAACATCCACAATGTGGGCAGCAAGCAGCCCTTGCTGGCGGCACTGCCGCAGAAGCTTCTCTGTAGCCTCCGGTCCGCACAGGCTCAGGGCCATATCCAGCTCGGACATGAGAAGCTTGTCAATGGTCGCCTCCGGTGCCTCGCAGTAGTAGGACATTTCCAAATCCGCGTCCTGCTCCCGCTCCCGGCACAGGCTTGCAAAGGCATCGCAGGCCGGGGGATAGGGGATGCCCCCCAGACGGAACCGTCTGCGGGGGGCGGTGGTGCCCAGCAGCCGCATTTTTTCGTGGCAGCTGACCATCTGTGCCGCCTGCCGAAGGGCCTCCAGGCCCTGCTCTGTGGGCTTTACGCCCCGGCTGGTGCGGATAAAAATCGGGTAGCCCAGCTCCTCCTCCAGGGAGCGGATGATGCTGCTGAGGTTGGGCTGGGCGATATACAGGCTGGCCGCCGCGCCGGAAATGGAGCCGGCCCGATACACGGCCAGGGCGTATTGAAGCTGCTGAATGTTCATGTCTGCCTCCGCTGAAATATGCAGAAAATTGAAATTGAGGAATGGATGCCCCCATTCTAGCAAAGAAATCCGGGAAAATCAAGGAGACCGGAATTTTCAAAAGATTCACAATTTCTTTTGCCTCCGTTTCTTTTTTCTGCTAGAATAGAAGAAAAGAAATGGAGGAAATACCTATGTCACAGTTCACAAAGCGGGCTCTGGAGGATTCCCTCAAGCACCTGCTGCTTAAAAAGCCACTGAGTAAAATCACCATCAATGATATTGCCGAGGACTGCGGCATCAACCGCATGACCTTTTACTATCACTTTAAGGACATCTACGATTTGGTAGAGTGGTCCTGCCTGGAGGATGCCCAGCGGGCCCTGGACGGCAAAAGCACCTACGAAACCTGGCAGGAGGGCTTTGTGCAGATTTTCCGGGCGGTGCAGCAGAACAAGCCCTTTATTATGAACGTCTACCGCTGTGTCAGCCGGGAGCAGGTGGAGCGGTACTTAACGCCATTGACGGACAATCTCCTTATGGGGGTCATCAATGAGCTCAGCCGGGACATGGTGGTCCGGGACGAGGACAAGGCCTTCATCGCCCGGGTCTACTCCTACGCCTTTGTGGGCCTGATGCTGGACTGGATTAAGGACGACATGCGCGCGGACCCGGAGCCCCTGGTGGAGCGCTTCGCCCTGGTCATCCAGGACGACCTCCTGGGTGCCCTGAACCGCTTCCGGGTGGGGTAAGGAAGCGCATTGAGGAACCCACCCCCGGGCGGCAGATTCGCAGCATAGAAACGGAAAAAAGTCACGCAAAGAATCTTTGCGCCGCAAAAAACAGCGGGTCCCCCTACAAATTGGAAGGGACCCGCTGTTTGGTTCGTTTTTTATCCGTTCCGCACGGTCATGAACAGGCTTTCCATCTCCCGGGAGGTTTCCTCGGGCAGGAAGTCAAAGGAGGTGGCGTTGCGCAGCTGTTCTGCGGAAGGGTAGGCAACGTCGTTTGCAACCAGCTCGGCATCCAGATACTGCTTGGCCTCGGTTTCGGGGACGCTGTAGCCCAGGAAGTCCAGGTTCTGGGCGCAGATTTCGGGGTCAATCAGGAAGTTGATGAAGGTCTCGGCGGCCTCCTTCTCCTTGGCGCAGGTGGGGATGCAGATGCCGTCTACAAAGAGGTTGTAGCCCTGCTCCTCGGGGCGGAAGAACCTAAGGTCCGGGTTCTCCTCCACCATGGTCAGGTAGTCACCGGCGTAGTAGGGGGCAATCCAGGCCTCCTCGTTTTCCATGGCATCGAAAATCTGGTCCATGACGTATTGCTGAACCACGGGCTTCTGCTCGGCCAGCTTGTCGGCGCAGGCCTGGAGCTCGGCGGAGTCGGTGGTGTTCACGGAGTAGCCAAGCAGGTACTCGGCAATGCCGAAGGCATCCCGGGAGTTATCGAACATCAGGATTTTTCCGGCGTACTTCTCATTCCACAGCAGCTCCCAGCCGGTGACGTCGGCCTCGTCCACATACTTGCTGTTGTAGATGATGCCCGTAGTGCCCCAGGTGTAGGGGACGGAGTACTTGTCCTCGGGGTCAAAGGCCATGCCACGGTAGCTGGCATCGATGAACTTGGCGTTGGGGATGTTGTCGTAGTTCAGCTCCTGGAGCATCCCTTCCTGGCGCATCCGGCCAATCATATAGTCGGAGGGGATGACCACATCCACGGTGATGCCGCCGTTTTTCAGCTTGGCATACATGGTCTCGTTGGAGTCGAAGGTGGAGTACTGGACCTTGATGTTGGGGTACTGCTTTTCAAATTCCGCAATCACGTCGATGGAGCCGTCGTCGCCCTCGGCGATGTACTGGCCCCAGTTGTAGACGTAGATGGTGGTGGTATCTTCCTTCTTGCCACAGCCGACGAACAGGCTGGCGACAAGGCACAGGGCAAGCAAGGCGGAAATAAACTTTCTCATGATTTTTTCTCCTTTAATTCTCTTTTAGTGGGGGTGCTTTCCGTGACCTGCCACCTTTTTCCGGTCGGCGGCCAGCTGCATCAGGTTCATGGCGGTCATCAGAACGAAGATCAGCAGGAACAGCAGGGTGAACATGGCGTAGATTTTGGGCTGGATGGGCTTTTTGGTGTAGGTATAGATTTCCACAGGCAGCGTTACAAAATCCAGACCCGTGACAAAATAGCTGATGACGAAATCATCCAGGCTCATGGTAAAGGCCATGATGGCACCGGAGACCACGCCGGGCATAATCTCGTGAAGCGTCACCCGGTAGAAGGCCTGCCAGGGGGTGCAGCCCAGGTCCATGGCCGCGTCCGTCAGGGAAACGTCCATCTGCTTGAGCTTGGGCATGACGTTCAGGATGACATAGGGCAGGTTAAAGGTAATGTGGGCAATCAGCAGCGTCCAGAAGGTCAGGCTGTTCCGCTGGCCAAGCAGTTTGGAGCCCACAAAGACAAACAGCAGGCTCAGGGACACACCGGTGACGATATCGGGGTTGGTCATAGGGATATCCGTCAGAGTCATGGCCATCTTGCGCATCTTGGGGTTCAGGTTGTGGATGCCCACGGCGGAAACGGTGCCGAAGACCGTGGCAATGAAGCTGGCGAGAACAGACACCAGCAGGGAATTGCCCAGCAGCCGCAAAAGGCTCCTGTCCTGGAAAAGCCGCTCGTACTGCCGCAGGGTGAAGCCCTGGAATTCCGTAATGTCCTTGCCCGTATTGAAGGAGGCCACAATCAGCACGGCCATGGGGATATAGAGAAAAATGAAGATCAGAATGGTCATGATCTTATTGGCTTTTTTCATACCACCACACCGCCTTCCACTTCCTCACCGCCGAAGCGGTTCATAATGCCGGTGCAGACAAACACCAGAACCATCAGAACAAGGCTCAGGGCCGCGCCCAGGTTGGGGTTGTTGCCCTGCTTGAATTGGCGCTCTATGACATCACCGATGAGCACCGTATCCGTGCCGCCCAGCTTTTGGGAGATATAGAAGGTGGACACCGCCGGGACAAACACCATGGTCATGCCGGAGAGAATGCCGGGCATGCTCAGGGGCAGAACTACCTTGCGGAAGGTCTGCGCCGGGGTGCAGCCCAGGTCCTCCGCCGCCTCAATCAGACGCCTGTCGATTTTCAGAATGGTGGCGTACAGCGGCAGAATCATATACGGCAGATAGTTATACACCATGCCCAGCACCACCGCGGCGGGGGTGCGGATGAGGGTCAGCCGGGGAAGGCCCAGCTTACTAAGCAGGGTGTTAATGATGCCCGTATCCTGCAATAGGCCAACCCAGGCCAGGGTCCGGAGCAGAAAGCTCATGCACATGGGCAGCATCACCAGCATATACAGAAATTTCTGCGTGGTGGGGCCCCGATGGGCGATATAGTAGGCGACGGGATAGCCAAGGAGCAGGCAAATCATGGCGGACACCAGGGAATAGGCGATGGATTTCCACAGCACCGGCAGATACATCCCCAGATTTTTCACATTGCCCAGGGTAAACGCGCCGCTGGCCGGGTCCGTCAGGGCATAGTAAGCCACCACGCCCAGGGGAATCAGGGTAAACACCACCATCCAGATAAGGTAGGGGGTGCTCAAAAGGACAGATTTAGTCTTCTTCATTCCCGGCATCCTCCGTCAGCTCGTCATACTCGGCGGAGTAGGAGCTGTAGTCGCCAAACATGCCGGAGTATTCACTCTTGTGCATGATGTGAATATCCTCCGGGTTCAACCGAATGCCGATGGTGGAGCCCACCGCGTGGAAATCCGTGGTCTGAATCAGCCACTTGAAGCCCTTGAACTCCACGATGATGTCGTAGTTCAGACCCTTGAAGGTGACGCTGGTAACGGTGCCCACCAGATGGCCCTCCTCCACGGGGACAATATCGATGTCCTCCGGGCGAATCACCACGTCTACGGGCTCGTCCTTTTCAAAGCCCTTGTCTACGCAGACAAAGGTGCGCCCAAAAAACCGCACCCGGAAATCCTCCAGCATCACACCGTCTAGGATGTTGCTCTCGCCGATGAAGTCAGCGACAAAGGCGTTTTTGGGCTCATTATAAATATCCTCGGGTTTCCCAATCTGCTGGATGCGGCCCTTGTCCATGACGACGATGGTGTCGGACATGGACAGCGCCTCCTCCTGGTCGTGGGTTACATAAATAAAGGTAATGCCCATGGCCTGCTGAATCCGCTTCAGTTCATTCTGCATGTCCTTCCGCAGACGCAGGTCCAATGCACCCAACGGCTCGTCCAGAAGCAGTACCTTGGGGCGGTTGACCAGTGCGCGGGCAATGGCAACCCGCTGCTGCTGACCGCCGGAGAGCGCGTCAATTCGTCGGTTTTCATATCCTTTCAGACTGACGATTTCCAGCATCTGGCGCACCCGCTGGTCGATTTCCGCCTTGGGAACCTTATTGACCTTCAGACCGAACGCGACATTGTCATACACATCCAAATGGGGAAACAGCGCGTAGCGCTGGAAAACCGTATTGATCTGCCGCTTATAGGGCGGCACATCGTTGATGGTTTTTCCGTCGAATGTCACGGTGCCGGAGGTCGGCGTTAAAAAGCCGCCGATGATTCGCAGCGTGGTGGTTTTGCCGCAGCCGGAGGGGCCCAGCAAAGTGAGAAATTCGTGGTCGTTGATGTAAAGATTGATGCCGTCGAGAATACGCTCCCCGTCGAACTCCATGGTAAGATCCCGGAGCCTGATGAGTTCCTTGGACATTATCCTCCCCCGTTTCTTTTCTTTTTTGTCGTAAAATGACAGTATAAATATATCGCATTTTCCCGTGATGTCAATAAAATTTTGCGTACCGGGCGGGTAAAAAATATTTTTCATTCTATACTACAATCCTCCCGCCGCAAAAAGGAAAAACTTATCAAAAATGCCGGAATGCTCAAAATTTACGCATTTCCGTTTCCTTGCCGAAAACCTTATCAGGGGCAAATTTCTGTTCATGGGCAAAACCAAAAAATTGGGGTATACTGATGCCATCAGAAAAACAAAGGCGCTGAAGAAAAGGTGCCCGAATCAATTATGGAGGGAAACGTTATGTATTATTCCGCAGGAACCTATGAAGCATTCGCCCATCCCGAAAAGCCCCAGGGTGTGGACAACAAGTCCGCCTATATCATCGGCACCGGCCTGGCCGGTCTGACTGCCGCTTTCTATCTGGTCCGGGACGGCCAGATGAAGGGCGAGCGGATTCATCTGCTGGAGAAGCTGGATCTGGCCGGCGGCAGCTGCGACGGCCGGAAGGATGTGTCCAAGGGCTTCTATATGCGTGGCGGCCGGGAAATGGACAACCATTTCGAGGTCATGTGGGATGTGTTCCGGGATGTGCCGTCCATCGAGACCGAGGGCGTGTCCGTGCTGGATGAGTACTACTGGCTGAACAAGCACGACCCCAACTACTCCCTGTGCCGGGCCACCGTCAAGTGCGGCCAGGATGCCCACACCGACAAGCAGTTCAAGCTGGACCGGGAGTCCGCCATGGCGCTTTCCAAGCTCTTCATCACCCCGGAAAGCCAGCTGGAGGGCAAGAAGATCTCCGAGGTCCTGCCCGATTCCTTCTGGGATACCAATTTCTGGCTGTACTGGCAAACCATGTTCGCCTTCCAGCGCTGGTCCAGTGCCCTGGAGATGAAGCGGTATCTGTGCCGCTATGTCCACCACATCGACGGTCTGCCCGATTTCTCCGCCCTGCGGTTCACCAAGTACAACCAGTACGAGAGCATGATTCTGCCCCTGGTGAAGTACCTGGAGAGCCACGGCGTGAAGGTCGAGTTCGGCATGGACGTGAAGAACGTGGTCATTGACCATGTGGGCGACAAGCAGATTGCCCGGAAGATTGTCTATGTAAAGGATGGCGCTGAGCAGTCCATCGACCTGGTGGAGGACGACCTGGTCTTCATCACCAACGGCTGCTGCACCGATACCTCCTGCTACGGCGACCAGACCCACGCCCCCGACCTTACGGGCATTGTCAATGGCTGCGGCGAGAGCTGGGACCTGTGGAAGAACATTGCCGCCCAGGCGCAGCACGGCGAGTACGGCAACCCCGATAACTTCTGCTCCGACGTAGAGGCCACCAACTGGATGAGCGCCACGGTGCAGACCAAGGATGAGAAGATCATCCGCCATATCATGGACATCTGCCAGCGTGACCCCCGTGCCGGCAAGGTTACCACCGGCGGCATCGTCACCGTCAAGGACAGCACCGACAACTGGTACCTCAGCTGGACCATCAACCGTCAGCCCCAGTTCAAGGCCCAGGATAAGGACACCGTCCTCGTCTGGGTTTACGGCCTGACCACCAACAAGCCCGGCCAGTTCGTCAAGAAGTCCATGCGGGAGTGTACCGGCGAGGAGATCTGCCAGGAGTGGCTGTACCACATCGGCGTGCCCGAGGATGAAATCCCCGAGCTGGCGGCCAGCGCCTGCAACACCACCACCTGCTATATGCCCTATATCAACGCCTTCTTCCAGCCCCGGAAGGAATCCGACCGGCCCAAGGTGGTGCCTGACGGCGCTGTGAACTTCGCCTTCATCGGCCAGTTCGCCGAGACCCCCAGAGACACCATCTTCACCACCGAGTACTCCATGCGTACCGGTATGGAATCCGTCTACACCCTGCTGAATGTGGACCGGGCCGTCCCCGAGGTCTGGGGCAGCAAGTACGATGTCCGGGAGCTGCTGCGGGCCTGCTATTACGCCATCGACAAGAAGCCCATCTCCCAGGCCCCCCTGTCCTTCGCGGAAAAGGAAATGCTGAAAATCCTGGTCAAGAAGACCAGAGGCACCGATATCGAGCTGCTGCTGAAGGAAAGCGGGCTCATTGAGTAATGCCCAATCAATCAAAAGCCCTCCGGTTCACGCCGGAGGGCTTTTGTTATTTCGCCTTTTTTGCCCGCTCCTTTTGAAGCTTGCGGTCAAAGCCCTGGCGGCTGTTGCTCAGGTGCTCCTGCATCAGCCGGTAGGCGGTGTCCCCGTCGTGGGCGGCCACGGCCTGGCAGATGTTCCCGTGGGTGGAGACCCGGGGCCCCTTGGCAAGCCGGGGCACCAGCAGGCCATAGGAGATGCGGACGGACTTGATAATCACCGGCAGCATCCGCTCAAACACCGGGTTCTTGCTCATGCGGCACAGGAAGGTGTGGAAGGCAATGTCCTTTGCGGTGATGGCCTGGATGACCTCCGGGGTGGTCTCCTTGCCCTGGAGCTGGGCATCCAGATTGTCAATGTCGTCGGAAAGCTGTTTCAAAAGCGCGATTTCCTCCTCGTCGCCCCGCAGGGCGGCCAGCCGGCAGACCGAGGGCTCCAGAATCTGTCTGGCCTCGAACAGGTAGGTGTTCAGGTCTTCGTCCACAAGGAACCGCAGACCCAGAGGGTCGTCGGAAAGTCCGGGCATGGCGCTGACGAAGGTGCCGCAGCCCCGGTGAATCTCCAGCACATCCTTGGAGACCAGGGTTTTGATGGCCTCCCGGACGGTGATGCGGCTGACATCAAAGGTCTGCATCAGCTCCTGCTCCGGGGGAATCTGGCTTCCTACTTTCCAGTTGCCGCAGATAATCTGATTTTCAATTTTGTTGGCTACGATGGTAGAGAGATTTTTATTGGAAGGCATGGGCAATCGCTCCGTTTCCTGTTTTTTAGAAAGGGGTTTGAATAAAATGTGGTATTGAACCGATACCCCTGGGAAATATGGCAATAAAATGGATAAATTACAGTATAAATGGTTTTTCCCGAAAAGTCAATAAAATATATAGAACGTCATACGTCATATGGATTTGTGCGCTTTCGACAAAAAATGTGAAGAAATTTTGTCTAAGCTTCCGTCTTGCAAATTGGAATGGCTTCTGCTAAACTTCGAATCATAAGACGTATGACGAATGTCGTATGCCAAATATAAAAACGGAGGAGAAACCATGGACTTTTTGTACGTTATTCTCACAGCACTCCTGGTTGTCGCCGCTGTCACCATGATTCTGAAGAAGGTCGATACCCGTCTGACCTTCCTGTTCCTGGGTGTCATCGGTCTGGCAGTCGCAACCATCGTCACCGGCCGATCTGTGCTGGGTGACTCCACCACCGGCAATGCGGTATTGGATATCTTTGATGTGATCCGAGCCAAGTTTGTCAGCACCATTTCCGGAACCGGTATCCGCCTGATGATGATTGGCGGCTACGTCATGCTGATGAACCACACCAAGGCGGCGGACGTTCTGGCCCTGGGTGCCAGCAAGCTGCTAAAGCCCATCAAGAACCCCTACATCGTTCTGGCAATGGTCTATATGATCGGCGCGGTGCTGAAAATTTTCATCACCAGCCAGATTGCTCTGGGTCTGCTGTTTATGGCCACCATGTTCCCTATCCTGACCCGCATGGGTGTCAGCAAGGTCAGCGCCGCGGCGGCCTGCGTGGCCATCGGCGGTATGGACCTGGGCCCCAACGACTCCACCGGTATCTTTGCCGCATCCGACATTCTGAACTGCACCCCCATGGAGTGGTTCACCAACTATGAAATCGTCATCGGACCCATCATCATCGTCTGCGTCGGCATCTTCATGGGCTTCTGGTTCCAGCATATGGACAAGAAGGAGTTCGGCGGCCTGGTGATTCCCGAGGAGGCAAAGGCCGATGTCAAGATTTCCGACCTGGGCGTGCCCGCCTTCTACGGCATCTTCCCCCTGATTCCCCTGACTCTGGTTGTGGTGTTCAGCTTCATCGACGGCGTGAAGATGGATGTCATCACCGCCCACATCATCTGCTTCTTCCTGTTCTTCATCGTGGACCTGATTGTCAAGAAGGACATGAACCGGCTGCAGGACAACCTGAAAAAGCTGTGGGTATGGATGGGCAACTATTTCAATAACATTATCGTTCTGATTTCCGTTGCCTCCGTATTTGCCGAGGCCATCAAGAAGCTGAAGGGCATCGATGTGCTGTGCGGAATGCTTTCCAATATCCACGGTGCCGTGTTTATTGTCGCCATTGCCATGGCCGCCATCCAGATTGGCACGGCCTTGCTCACCGGCTCCTCCAACGCCCCCTGGTACGCTTTCGGTTCCATGGGCGCGGATATGGCTGCCACTCTGGGCGTGCACAACGGCCTGCTGCTGGTGCCCATGCACCTGACCGGCGGCCTGTCCCGCTGCTTCTCCCCCTTCTGCGGCGCGATGATTGCCGTGTCCGGCATGGTAGAGGAAGAGCCCATAGTTCTGTGTAAGCGGAACGCCGTGCCGATGCTCTTCGGCGTGCTGGTCTGCTTCATCGCAACCTTCGTTGTATTCGGTATCTGAAAATTTCCACGGGTTTATTAGGAGACACAAAAAAATGAGACATAATTTTGATGAGATTATCAACCGCCGCGCCTCGGAGTGCAAGAAGTATGAGGCCGCCTGCTATCCGGAGGATGTCATCCCCATGTGGATTGCGGATACGGACTTTGCCGTGCCTGTGGAGATTTCCGAGGCAATCCAGCAGCGGGCAAAGCACCCCTGCTTCGGCTACCCCATTGAGTCCTTCGCCTTTGAAGAGGCCGCGGCCCGCTGGGAGCGGGTGCGCTTCGGCTGGGATGTGGACCCCCACTGGGTCAAGTATGCCAACGGCGTGCTGCCCTTCCTGATGTACGCCATCCGGGCCTACTCCTATCCCGGCGACAAGGTCGTGATTCAGCCCCCCGTTTATCCGCCCTTCTCCGCCATCGTCCGCAACAACGGCCGCCAGCTGGTGGAGAACCGCCTGGTGCAGGACGAGAACGGCAAATACCAGATTAACTTCGAGGACCTGGAGGAGAAGCTGAAGGACCCCCGTACCAAGCTGTTCTTCATGTCCAACCCCCACAACCCCGCCATGCGGTGCTTCACCCTGGAGGAGCTGAAGCGGATTGGAGAGCTGTGCCTGAAATACAATGTGCTGGTAATCTCCGATGAAATCCACTGCGATTTGACCTATGAGGGCTACAAGCACATTCCCTTCGGCTCCATCAGCAAGGAATTCGCGGACAACTGCATCGTGCTGATCAACCCCAGCAAGACCTTTAACATTGCGGGCTTCCGCACCGGCGCGGCCATCATCCCCAACGAGAGAATCCGGGACAATATCGAAATCACCATTGTAAATAACAAGAACTATGGCAGAACGATTTTCGGTATGCTGACCTTTGTAACCGCCTATACCCAGTGCGATTACTACGCGGATGAGATGATGCAGTACCTGCAGAAGAGCCGGGACATGATGATGGACTACATGCGGGAGCGCATTCCCCGCATCAAGCTGGCCGAGCCCGAGGCAACCTACCTGATGTGGCTGGACTGCCGGGACCTGAACATGACCCAGGAGGAGCTGAAGGCCTTTATGTTTGACAAGGCAAAGCTGGGCATGAACGACGGCGCGACCTTTGGCACCGGCGGCACCGGGTTCATGCGGATGAACATTGCCTGCCCCAGATCCACCGTGGAAGAGGCACTGGAGCGCTTGGAAAAGGCGGTCAACGCCCTGTAAAACCAACAACAACCAGGCCGGGTTCCCTTCCGAGAGAATCCGGCCCGGGCTGCTTTCCAATCCGTCCCTTGTTTTTTGGATGGGAATTTGCTATGATGTTTCCGCTCTTATGAAAGAGCTTGTTCCTGACGAAAGGAGAACGCAAATGAAAAAAAGAATCCTGGCCTGCCTGATTCTGTGCGCACTGCTTTTAACCGGCTGCGGCAGCACCGGAGGCAGCACGGGACAGTGGCCCTCCCGGAAGATTGAAATTGAAATTTGTTACACCGCGGGCGGTACGGCGGATACGGTGGCTAGACAGCTGGCGGCCCTGATGGGCGAGCAGCTGGGGGCCTCCTTCAATCTTGTAAATGTGACCGGCGGCTCCGGCTCCATTGCCGGGCAGCAGGTGGCATCCGCGGCCCGCGATGGCTATACCTGGCTGGGGGATGTGGCCCATACGGTTTCCGGTTGGCGGACCCTGGGTTATGCGGACCTGGGCTGGGAGGATTTCTACGGTTTCTATGCGGCCACCTCTCCCTATGTCCTGTTCGTCTCGGAAAAATCCCCCTATGAGACGGCGCGGCAGCTCTTCGATGCCATGGCGGCGGACCCCTCCATGAAGTGGGGCAATGCGGGCGTTGGCAGCATCAATCAGCTGACGGGCTCTCTGATGCTGGAGATTCTGGGTCTGCAGGGCAGCACCGTACCCTATGACGGCGGACGGGCCGCGGCCATCAAAGTTATGGCCGGAGAGGTCACCTGGTCCTGGTGCGGCCTGTCGGATATTATCGACCTGGCCCAAAGCGGGGATATCCGGATTCTCGGCATCTGCGACGGGGAGCCCAGAACCATTTCCCGCGGAGGAGAGGACGTGACCATTCCCAGCCTGTTGGAGGACTATCCGCAGCTGGAATCCCTGGAAAATCTTCTCTACTGGGGCTTCCGGGTGCCGAGAGACACCCCCGTGGAGGCTGTGAAAAAGATTATGGATGCCTTCCAGGCGGCGGTTGCCAGCGAGGAATGGGCCCAGTTCTGCCAGGCCAAGGGGCTGGAGATGGCGGAAGCCATGGGTACGGAGAGCGACGAAATGTGCGCCCGGCTGGAATCCATCTACGCCTGGGGACTGTATGACGCGGGAATTTCTACGGTAGACCCTGCCTCCTACGAGATTCCCAGAATTGAGAATTTCATGTTCCCGGCCAATGCCCGGGCGCAGAACGCGCCTGCCTGGCCGGAGTAAGGAAATGCCCATGGATAAGAAAAAACTGGTCCAGTCCGCAGAAGGGCTGGCGATAACGGCGGCGGGAGTCCTGTTTACCGTGCTGTCCGCCCAGATTCGGAAAAATCCCGTGGAAGTATCCGGGACCCTTTGGTTTCTGACGGAGGCCAAATTTGTGCCCCTGGTGCTGTCCCTTCTAATTGTGCTGCTGGGCATCCGCCTGACCGTCGCCCTTTGGAAGGGGAAGGAGGTCTCCGGAAAGCTGGGGGTGACCCCGCGGTCCGTAAGTGTGGTGCTGATGACCCTTGCGTATTTGCTGCTGGTTTCCCGGTTCGGCTTTGCGGTGCCCACGGCGGTGTATCTGACGGCTTTGCTGTTTGTGGCAAACCATGGGCGCAGGCCGCTGGAGCTTTTGGTGCTTGCTGGGGTGTACTGTTTGATTGCGCTGGTGCTGATTCCGCTGGCACTGGGCCTGCAGCTGCTTTAAAAGGGGAGGGAAAGAAATGCTTTCTGAATGGCTCTATCTTCCCCAGGCGGCGGCCACCTTCCTGGGGGACCCGACGGTGTGGCTGTTTCTGGCCGCCGGTGTTTTCTTAGGCTTTGTGGTCGGCGTGGTCCCGGGGCTGGGCCCCACCATGGGCATGGCCCTGTGCCTTGGCATCATTTTCCGGCTGGACTACGTGCAGGGTATGGCGCTGCTGGTGGGTATTTTCGTAGCCGCCTGCGGCTCCGGCGGAATTACCGCCAGCCTTATCAACATTCCGGGGACCCCGGCGGCCGCCGCAACCTGCCTGGATGGCTACGCGCTGACCAAGCAGGGACGGGGCCGGGAAGCGGTGGGATATTCCATTTTCGCCTCCGTGGTGGGCACCCTGGCCGGAACGGTGCTGATTTTCCTGATTCAGCCCTTTGTCACCAATATCGCCCTGAAATTCGGAGACTGGGAAACCTTCCTGTTCTGCGTGTTCGGCCTGCTGATCTGCGGCTCCATTTCCGGCAGCAGCCGCCGCCGGGGCTGGATTGCGGCGCTGGCCGGGTGCCTGATGTCCATGGTGGGCGCGGACGGGGTCCAGTCGGTCCAGCGGTTTACCTTTGGCCGGGTGGAGCTGCTGGCGGGCTTCAACAGTGTCATTGCCATGCTGGGCCTGTTCGGCCTGGGAGAGGTCCTCTATACCCTGCGGACACCGGAGGAGGCCCGCACCGTGGAGAAGACCGGCTTCCCGAAGTTCCATTGGAGGGTATTAAAGCAGAATATCGGCAACATGGTCCGCTCGGCCTTTGCCGGACTCTGGATTGGCTTTATTCCGGGAATCGGAGAATCCGCCGCCTGCTGGTTCTCCTATGACATGGCCAAGCGGGCCTCCAAGCAGAAGGAGAAGTTTGGCAGCGGCTCGGAGGAGGGCATCATCGCGGCGGAGGTTGCCAACAATGCCTGCTCCGCCGGTGCCCTGATTCCGGCCCTGGCCCTGGGCATCCCGGGGAGCTCTACGGCGGCCATCTTCCTCTCGGCCATGTATATTATGAATCTGCGTCCCGGTCCCACACTGCTGCTGGAGTCCCCGGGCATCCTCTGCGGACTGTGCCTGCTGCTTCTGATGGCGGCGATTGTCATGGGCATTGTCTCGTTCCTGTGCTCCAAACTGACCATCCGCATTCTGACCATCCCCCAGGGCCTCCTGATGCCCTTGGTGGCGGTGCTCTGCGCGGTGGGTGCCTATAACGCCACGGGTACCCCCTTCGCCCTGGTGCAGCTGGCAATTTTCGGCCTGCTGGGGTATTTTATGAAGCGCTTCCACTATCCCATTGCCCCCTTTGTGCTGGGCCTGCTGGTGGGGCCGACGGCGGATACCTCCCTGCGGCGGGCGATGATGCAGTATTCCGACAACCTGCTGGGACTCATCACCAGACCCTTCGGCCTGTGCCTGATTGTTGTACTGTGCCTGCTGTTTTTCCTGAGTGTCAAGAGCGACAGCGCGGCCAGAGAACATTAACCAACCATCAATCTATTTTGGAAAGGACAGAATCTATATGAATCAAGCGATTGCTACCCCCAACGCCCCCGGTGCCATCGGCCCCTATTCCCAGGGAATCGCCGCCGGAAACATGGCCTTTGTCTCCGGCCAGCTGCCCATCGACCCCGCAACCGGAGCCTTTGCCGGTGAGGACATTGTCAGCCAGACCAGACAGTCCCTGCTGAATATCAAGGCCATCCTGGAGGAAAACGGTATGACCATGGCTGACGTGGTAAAAACCACCGTCCTGCTTGCGGACATCGGTGAGTTCGGTGCCATGAACCAGGTCTATGGCGAATTCTTCACCGCCCCCTATCCCGCCCGCGCCGCCTTCCAGGTAGCCGCGCTGCCCAAAAACGCGAAAGTCGAAATTGAGGCCGTGGCGGTAAAGGGATAAGAAAACCGCACTCCCTCTCCCGACTATGGGAGGGGGAGTTTTTGCAATTTCCTCGGAATTTCAGCTTTATTTCAGCTTCCCGGTGTATTATAATGGAAAACACAAGGAGGCGGAGTTCCTTTGAAGATACTGATTGTGGAAGATGAAAAGCTTCTGGCGGATTCTTTGAAAACGCTGCTGGAGAAAAAGGGCTTTACGGTGGAGTGCGTCTACGATGGGGAAGCCGGGGCGGAATACGCGGAGACGGGGGTTTATGACCTGCTGATTCTGGATGTGATGATGCCCAAGATGAACGGCTACCAGGTGGCCCGTTCCGTCCGAGCCAAGCGATGCGGTACGCCCATTCTGATGCTCACGGCCCGGTCCGGGCTGGAGGACCGGATTGAGGGGCTCAACGCCGGGGCGGACTACTATCTCACCAAGCCCTTTGACAGCCGGGAATTACTAGCCTGTATCAACGCCCTTCTGCGCCGTCAGGGAAACCAGGTGGACGAGCTGACCCTGGGCAATACGGCCCTGGACCTGGGCACCAGCAATTTAATCTGCGGCAGCCGGTCCGTGCGGCTGTCTGCCAAGGAGTTCGACGTGATGCGCTATCTTTTGCAGGCCAAGGGGACCATTGTGTCCAAGGAGGCCATTTTGGCCCGGGTCTGGGGCTATGACAGCAACGCGGTGGAGAACAATGTGGAGGTCTACATCGGCTTTCTGCGGAAGAAGCTTTCCTCCATCGGCTCCAATGTGACGATTCAGTCCTTCCGCCGCCTGGGCTATCAGCTGGAGGTGAAGGAAGGGTGCTGAAAAAACTGCGGCTGCGGTTTGTGTGCGTCATCATGGCCATTGTCTTCGTGACCTTCTGCGTGGTGTTTGGGCTTTTGTACTGCTTTACCCAGCGAAATCTGGAGGAGGAGAGCCTGAGCATGATGGAAAATGTGGCGGCCAATCCTTTCCAGGTGGGCAGAATCAATATCCACAGCAGCCAGGTAAGGCTTCCTTACTTTATGATGAAGGTCAGCGCCGCCGGGGAGATCACCACGGTGGTGGACGGCAACTTTGACCTGTCCGACGGGGCATTTCTAACCACCCTCCTGGACGCGGTGCAGCGCAGCGGGGAGAATACGGGGGTGGTGTCGGAGTGCAATCTGCGCTTTTTGCGGGTGCGGACCCCGGTGTCCGAAACCCTGGTGTTCGCGGATATGACCATGGAAAAGGCTACCCTGGGAAGCCTTGCCAAAACCTGCGCAGCCCTGGGGGTGCTGGGGCTGGTGGTGTTTCTGGGCATTGCGGTGGCGCTTGCCCGGTGGATGGTCCGGCCTGTGGAACAGGCCTGGCAGCAGCAGAAGCAGTTTGTGGCGGATGCCTCCCACGAGCTGAAAACGCCTTTGACCGTGATTATGACCAACGCGGAGCTATTGCAGATGCCGGAGGACGCGGACAGCGCAAAACGCTGCGCCGACAGCATTTTGACCATGTCCCGGCAGATGCGGCTTCTGGTGGAGCGGCTTCTGGAGCTTGCCAGAACCGACAGCGGCCAGAACAAGCTGACGCTGGAACGGGTGGATTTTTCTTCCCTGGTTTCCGACGGGACGCTGCCCTTTGAGGCTGTGTTTTTCGAGGCTGGGCTCACCCTGACCACGGACATTCAGCCGGGGATTGCCGTCACCGGCAGCCGCCAGTATCTGGGCCAGCTATTGGATATTCTTCTGGACAACGCCCGGAAATACGCCCTGGGCGGGGAGGTCCGGGTGGAGCTAACCCGGGTCCACAAGCACCGGTGCCGCCTGTCCGTCTCCAACACGGCGGAGAATTTAAGCCGGGAGGAGCTTTCGAATCTTTTCAAGCGCTTTTACCGGGCGGACCCCGCCCGCAGCAGAAGCGGCAGCTTTGGCTTAGGACTGTCCATCGCGGAGAACATCGCCTCTGCCCACGGCGGCAAAATCTGGGCCGAAAGCCAGGCGGGACGTATCACCTTCCTGGTGGAGCTTCCGGAAGAAAAATAAGTTGCCCGAGACGCCTTTGTATGGTATACTGCCATCAGAGGCGTCTTTTTTGCGCAAATAAAAGAATGGAACCTCTGAATCAATCGCCTTCGGCTGGATGACGGGTCTTTTGCCCCATCCGTGCAGTTCTAAAAGTGGGAAATACATACAGTATTCCTCCACTTTCAGAACTTTCGTCTGAGACAAAATCCCTCGTCACCAGCTCTTGCCGATTGAATCAGAGGTTCCAAAGCGGATGAAAAGGAGAAGCTATGGTTTTTAATTCTTATGCGTTCCTGCTGTTCTTCCCGGTGGTGCTGATTCTTGTGAATGTGCTGCCGGCCAAATGGCGCAATGCACTGCTGCTGTGCGCCAGCTATGTGTTCTATGCCAGCTGGGGCAAGCGCTACTGTGTGCTGCTTCTGGCGGTGACGGCGGTGGTGTATGCCACCGGGCTGCTTTTGGAAAAGCGGCACAAAGCCCTTATTTTCCTGCTGGGACTGGCGGCGACCCTGGGGGCGCTGTTGGTTTACAAATACCTGGGCTTCCTCCTGTACAGCGGCAATGCTCTTCTGCGGCTGCTGGGGGTGGGGGAGAAGCTTCCCGGGGTGTCCCTGATGCTGCCCGCGGGCATCTCCTTTTTCACCTTCCAGGCGGCGGGATATCTCATCGATGTCTACCGGGGAAAATATCCGGCGGAGCGGAATTTCCTGAATTTTGCCCTGTTTGTCTCCTTCTTCCCCCAGATTCTGTCCGGCCCCATCGGCCGGGGGGACCAGCTGCTGCCCCAGTACGAAAATCCCCAAAAGCCCAGCTATGACCAGCTGCGCCGGGGCTTTCTCACCATGACCTGGGGCTTTTTCCTGAAGCTGATGATTGCGGACCGGGCGGCGATTCTGGTGAACACGGTCTACGGAAGCTACACGGACTACGCGGGCATTTGCCTGGTGTTTGCAACTGTTGTTTACGCCCTGCAAATCTACTGCGATTTCGCGGGCTATTCCTACATGGCCATCGGCGGGGCCCGAATGCTGGGCATTGAGCTGCCGGAAAACTTCAATACCCCCTATTTTGCCCAGTCGGTCCAGGAATTCTGGCGGCGGTGGCACATCTCCCTGAGCACCTGGTTCCGGGACTATGTCTATATTCCCCTGGGGGGCAGCCGGTGCGCCAAATGGAAAAAATACCGCAATGTATTCATCGTTTTTCTGGTCAGCGGTCTGTGGCACGGGGCCATGTGGTCCTTTGTGCTGTGGGGGGCCATCCATGGTCTTTACCAGATTGTGGGCGGCCTGACCAAGCCCGCCCGGGAAAAGCTTCTGGACGGCCTGCATGTGAACCGGGAGAACACCTCCTACCGGGTATTCCGGATGCTGATTACGTTTCTGCTGGTGGATTTTGCCTGGCTGTTTTTCCGGGCCGACGGGGTTTCCCAGGCGATGTCCATGCTGCGCTGGATTTTCACCCAGCTGCGGCCCACGGATTTGGTGGGCACGGCGTTCTATACCATGGGCCTGGACCGGCCGGACTTCCAGGTGCTGCTGGTATCCGTGGCGGTGCTGACCCTGGGGGATATTCTGCGCTACCGCGGCTTTGATTTCTGGGCCTGGTATCACAGGCAGAATTGGCTGTTCCGGGAGCTGGGACTGGCCGCGGCAATGCTGCTGATTTTGACTTTCGGTGTATGGGGGAACGGCTTCGATGCGTCCAGCTTTATCTATTTTCAGTTCTAAGCCCTTCCGGCGGGTTGTCAGCGTCCTGCTGCTTCTTGCCATGGTGCTAGGGGGCGCGGCCTTTTTGGGGCGGCTGCTTCGGCTGGAGGACGGGGCCCGGGTGGAAAGCTTTTTCACCCAGGACACGGAGTACGATGTGCTGTTTTTTGGCTCCAGCCATATGGTCAACGGCATCTACCCCATGTACCTGTGGCAGGCCTACGGCATTCCCGCCTATAATCTGGCGGGCCACGGCTGCAGGCCGTCCATGGCCTACTGGCTTCTGAAAATGGCCCTTAAATACCACAAGCCCCAGGCGGCGGTGCTGGATGTGCTGTTCTGCTGGGAGGAGAGCTCCGAGCTGTCCTCCTCCCTGGCCCACAACATTCTGGACCCCTTTCCCGCGTCCCTGACAAAGACCCAGGCCATCTGGGACCTATATAGCGGGGACAAGGACCGGGCAGAGCTGCTGTTTCCCCTGGATGTGTACCACAACCGCTGGAAGGAGCTGGACAGCGCCATGGTCCGCAAAGCGCTTGGCGAACCTGTGGAGCCTCTGCCGGAAAAGGGAGCGGAGAGCCGGATTTATGTAAACGGCGCGGAAGAGAGCTACGTGCTGACCGGGCCGGAGGAGCAGGCGGAGGACTTCACCCTGGAAATGGACTATATTCAAAAGTTCATCGCCCTGTGCCAGGAAAACGACATCGTGCCCATTATCACTTACCTGCCCTGTGAAACCTCCGTCTGGAGCCAGAAGTGCTGCAACCGGGCCATGGACATGGCGAAGGCCCAGGGGGCGTTGACCCTGAATCTGGAATACGAAAACAGCTTAAACAATCTGACGGACTGGGCAGACGGCCCGGACCATGTAAACCCGGCGGGGGCCAGAAAGCTTACCGACGCGGTGGGGCAGTTCCTGCAAGACAGTCTCTCCCTGCCGGACCGGCGGGAGGAGCCAGGGTATGGGGACTGGCAGAGGGACCTGGAGGCCTATTACGCATTCCAGTGGGAAAACATGGAAAAGGCCGACACCCCGGAGAAAATCCTGACGCTGGCCACCCTGCCCAATTTCCGGGTGGAGCTGGAGTCGGCCCCGGGCTATACGGTGCCCAGAGTGCTTCTGGAGCAGCTGGCAGAGCTGGGGGACCGGAGAACCCTTGCCCCGCTGCGGGAGAGCACCGGAACGGAGGTTCTGCGCCTGACGGTCCGGGATGAGGCGGGGCTCCGTGTGATGACCCGAAGCTACAGCCGGACGCTGAAAATCGAAGGAGGGGGCCAATGAAAACAGGAATCAAGCGGGCGCTCAGCGTTGTTCTGCTGCTGGCCATGGTGGCCGCCTACGTGGCCTTCCTGGCCCGGGCCCTGGCCATGCAGGACGGACCGGAGAAAAATGGGGCCTTTTTGCGGGAGGACCGGCAGTACGATGTGCTTCTGTTCGGCTCCAGTCATATGGTCAACGGGATTTATCCCATGCAGCTGTGGAAGGATTACGGCATCACCGCCTACAATCTCTCCGGCCATGGCAGCAGCCTGGCTACCAGCTACTGGACCATGCGCCTGGCGGTGGAATACCGCAAGCCCAGGGTGGCGGTGCTGGATGTGCTGTTTGCCCAGTCAAACACCAAGTCCATGGATATCTCCCTGGCCCACGAGCTGCTGGACCCCTTCCCCCTGTCAAAGCGGAAAATAGAGGCCATCCGGGATTTGTACGAAGCGGATTCCCAGCGGGCGGAGCTGCTGTTTCCCCTGGATGTATACCACAACCGGTGGAAGGACCTGGACGGGGCCATGGTGCGCCGCGGCCTGACGGGGGAGACGGACCTGTCCCCGGAGAAGGGGGCCCAGGCCCGGATTGACGTGGTGCCCACGGAGGCGGGGGAGAAAATCCCCCGGACCCAGTGCATGGAGGAGAAGACCGTGGCGCTGGAATACGTGGAAAAATTTGTAGTCTTTTGCCTGGAAAACGACATTGTGCCGGTGCTGACCTATCTGCCCTGTGAAATAAGCCCCGAGTGGCAGGAAAGCTGCAACGCGGCCCTGGCCCTGGGAGAGTCCCTGGGGGCGGAAATCGTGGATATGCAGCATATGGACCTTTTGAACGATGAAACCGACTGGTATGACGCGGGCGGCCACCTGAACCCCTCCGGGGCGAAAAAGACCACCCGCTGCCTGGGGGACTTTCTGCGGGACTGGCTTTCCCTTCCGGACCACCGGCAGGAGGACCTGACGGCGGCGGACTGGGGCGGGGACTATACCCGGTATCTTGCGTACCTGGGTGGCCGCTTCGGGGAATTGGAGACCCTTCCCCAGCTATTGAGCCTGGGGACCATCGATGATTTTGCGGTGGAGCTGTGGGTTGGCCCCGGGGCCGCCCTGGACCTGCTGACCCTCCAGCAGCTTCGCCAGATGGGGGAGAAGACCCGGCTTTACGCGGGCAAGGAAGCGTCCGTTGTCAGCGTGAAGGTCTCCGGCCCCGATGGGCAGGTGCTTACCGAAAAGCGCTTTTCCATGGCCCTTCGGGAAAATTCGTGAAATGAGGTTATTTTTTGAAGCAAAAATTTGAGAAAATTTTGAACTCCGCCCTGCCCGGCTTCACCCTTGCCCGGGCGGGGCTCATCCTTCTGGGGGCGGCCATCGCCTCCTTTGGGCTGTACAATATCCATCAGCAGAGCGGCATCACCGAGGGCGGTGTCCTGGGGACGGTGCTGCTGCTGCACCATTGGCTGGGCTGGCCCGCCTCTGTGATTACTCCGGTGCTGGATATCAGCTGCTATCTGCTGGCGCTGAAGGTGCTGGGCGCGGACTTTATCAAGTGGTCCGTGGCCTCCACCCTGTGCGTGTCCGGCTTCTTCCGGCTGTGGGAATGCTGGCCTCCGATGCTCCCGGACCTTTCCGGCCATCCTCTGCTGGCGGCGGTGCTGGGGGCCCTGTTTGTGGGGATAGGCGTGGGCCTGGTGGTCCGGCAGGGGGGCTCCTCCGGCGGGGACGATGCCCTGGCCCTGTCCATCTCCCGGCTCCTCCGGTGCCGGGTTTCCGCGGCCTATCTGTTTACGGACCTGACGGTGCTGCTGCTGTCGCTAAGCTACATTCCCTTCCGAAGAATTGCCTACTCCCTGGTGACGGTGACCATTTCCTCGTGGCTGATTGACCTGCTGCAGGGGAAAAATAAAAACACCTAATTCCTATTGACAAAATAGGTGTTCGGTGCTATGATACCCCCATCAAAGGAAAGAACACTTTCCAACCCGGGAGGGCGGGCAAAATGAACGATGCCGCGTTTCGATGTTGAAGAAGCGTTAGAATCAGCTCGGTGGTGCGATTTCGCCTGGGATTTCTGATCCCGTTGGCCTGTACTGCCCCTCATCAGTCAGGGCTGCGCCCTGCCAGCTTCCCCAAGGGGAAGCCATTGAAAATTTATTCGATTACTTTGAAAGGGAGTTTTGATGATGTCTAAAATTTACACCTCTGCTGACCAGCTGATTGGCCGTACCCCGCTGCTGGAGCTGACCCATATTGAAAAAGCCGAGAAGCTGGAGGCAAAGATTCTCGCCAAATTGGAGTATTTTAACCCCGCCGGTTCCGTCAAGGACCGGATTGCCAAGGGCATTATTGACGACGCGGAGAAGTCCGGCGCGCTGAAGCCCGGCGCAACCCTCATTGAGCCCACCTCCGGCAATACGGGCATCGGCCTGGCCTCCGTGGCGGCGGCCCGGGGCTATAAGCTGATCATTGTCATGCCCGATACCATGAGCGTGGAGCGCCGCCAGCTGATTAAGGCCTACGGTGCCGAGCTGGTGCTCTCCGAGGGTGCCAAGGGCATGAAGGGTGCCATCGAAAAGGCCAACGAGCTGGCTGCCACCATTCCCGGCAGCTTCATTCCCGGACAGTTTACCAACCCCGCCAACCCCAAGGCCCATTTTGAGACCACCGGTCCCGAAATCTACGAGGACACCGACGGAGCTGTGGATATCTTTGTGGCCGGTGTCGGCACCGGCGGCACCATCACCGGCGTGGGCGAGTACCTTAAAAGCAAGAAGCCCGAGGTAAAGGTGGTGGCGGTAGAGCCCGCAACCTCCGCGGTGCTGTCCACCGGCAAGGCCGGCCCCCACAAGATTCAGGGCATCGGCGCTGGCTTTGTGCCCCAGGTGCTGAACACCAAGATTTACGACGAGATCATCCCTGTCACCAATGAGGATGCCTTCGCCACCGGCCGTCAGGTGGGCCGTCAGGAGGGCGTTCTCGTGGGCATCTCCTCCGGCGCTGCCGTCTGGGCCGCCGTGCAGCTGGCCAAGCGCCCGGAGAACAAGGGCAAGACCATCGTGGTCCTCCTGCCCGATACCGGCGACCGGTATCTATCCACCCCGCTGTTCGCGGAGAAGTAAAGAACCAATCTTCAAAGGCCGGAGCTTCCGTTTTCTGGAAGCTCCGGCCTTTGTTTAATCAATATACCGGTCCGTCCGGGACAGGCGCTTGACCATGCGGGAGGTGAGGAGAAACAGGGCTGCCACAAACAGGAGGAAAATCCATTCCGAAGAGCCGGATTCGGAGGAGGCGATGTAGTCGTAGATGCCGTGGAGCACCATGGGGACCACCACCGCCAGACGGCGGCAGCGCTTGCTCTCCTCCGGGTAGCCGTAGTTATCATAGCGCTTGGCCATGCCGTAAAAGGCACCCATGAACACGCCGAAGCAGGCGTGGCCGGGAACGGCGGTGACGGCACGGACCATGGCGGTGCCAAGACCGTACATGGCAACATAGCCGATGTTCTCCCACAGGGCAAAGCCCAGGGAGACGCTGACGGCATAGACCACCCCGTCAAACTGGCAGTTAAAGGCGGGGCTGAGCCAGGTGCGGCCCTTTAAAACCAGGTATTTAAAGCCCTCCTCGGAAAGACCTACTACAACAAAGTACATGAGCACCCGGTAAATCACGGAATTCTCCGGCCAGAGGCTGTCTAAAATGGCGGTGCCGATGCGCTCGGTGAACATGGCAAGGGAGGTGGAGATAATGCCCCGGACCACCAGCGATATTAAAAGCATGGGCGGCTCCCGGTCCAGCTTATCCGCCTTGTTTACCTGAATCAGCAGGACAATGGCGGGAATCACCGCCGCGGCGATGAGAATGGGGTTTCCATAGTAGAAAATCATGGCTGTGCCTCCAGCTTTTCCCGGATGGCGGCTGCCAGCTGGCACTCCGCCTCATAGGGGCAGGCTCCAAAATTGCAGTCTACCTCGTAGTCGTCCTTGCCGTCGATTTCCAGCAGGACCCGGCGGCTCTGGTCCTGACAGCGGCAGTAGCCGGAAAGAAAGTATTCCATTTTTATTCCTCCACAACGCAGAAGCCGTGGGGCCCCAGAACCAAGGTGTCCTTGGTGGTCATTTCCAGGTACATGCCCAGACAGATCTTGCCGGGGCTTACTTTCCAGGAGTCCCCGGAACGATTTACATAAATAGTGCATTTTTTCCCGTTCAGCGTCCGCTCGTAGGCCAGGTGCTTGTCCCCTGCCTCCAGGAATTGAATGCTGCCCCGGCGGAGCTCGGGGTGCTCCTTCCGGAGCTGCCCCAGAGAGCGGAAGAAGGCAAGCAGCGCTTCATCCTCCCGGCCCCAGGGATAGGTCCGGCGATTGAAGGGGTCCTTGTAGCCCTCCATCAGGGCCTCGTCGCCGTAGTACAGGCTGGGGCTTCCCGGCAGGGTGTATTGCAGGAAGGCCGCCATATGCAGCCGGTCCCGGGCCACCTCCATCTGGTTTTTACTCAGGCGCCGGGCGGCCTTTTCCTCCCGGGAGCCGTCGAAGTCGTCAACCAGGGCGGTGAGAATCCGGGGGGTATCGTGGGTGCCCAAGAGATTCATATTGCAGTCCACCACCTGAGACGGGTAGTTTTCCACAACGGTCATCACCGTGTCCCGTAGCTTCCGGCCGCTGTCCCGGCCCCGCATAAAGTCCAGAATGGCGGTGCGGAAGGGGTAGTTCATCACGCTGTCCAGCTCCCCATCCGTAAAGTACCGGCGGCGGCGGTCATAGGCCACCTTGTTGGAGGCATCCTCCCACACCTCGCCTAAGAGCAGGGCATCGGGCTTCAGGGAGCGGATGCGCGCCCGCAGAAGGGCAATGAATTCGTCCGGCAGCTCGTCGGCCACGTCCAGCCGGAAGCCGTCGGCCCCCAGCCGCAGCCAGTGGGCCACCACGCTGTCCTCGTCCCGAATGATATAGTCCAGGAACCGGTCGCCCATTTTGTTGACGGTGGGCAGGGTATCGAAGCCCCACCAGGAATTGTAGCGGTTGGGCCATTCGTAGAAGGTGTACCAGCTGTAGTAGGGGGAATCCTGGCGGCAGTAGGCCCCGTTGCCGCCGAAGCTCCACTTCCGGTCGAAGTACAGGCTGTCAGAGCCGGTGTGGGAGTACACCCCGTCCAGAATCACCCGGATATCCCGGGCGTGGGCCGCCCGGCAGAGCTCAGCAAAGTCCTCCTCGGTGCCCAGCATGGGGTCCGGGGTCTTGTAGTCGCCGGTGTCGTAGCGGTGGGAGGAGAAGCTCTTGCTGATGGGATTCAGGTAGAGAATGGTGGTGCCCAGGGAGGCGATATAGTCCATCTTTTCGATGATGCCCCGGAAATTGCCGCCGAAGAAGTCGTTGTTCTGGATGATGCCGTTTTCGTCCGGCCGCCAGTCCACCTCCTCGTTCCAATTGTCATGGACAGAGTAGGGCTGGAGCTTCCCCGTGCAGTCGCACCAGCCGCTGCGGTGAAACCGGTCCGGGAAGACCTGGTAGATAAGGGCGCCTTTGGCCCATTCCGGGGTGTAGAAATCCTGGGGAATGCAGCTCAGCTGCCACTTTTCCCCAATCTCCATACTGGCATCGTCCCCCTCCTTGAAAAGTCGGAAGGTGCCGTTGGGGTCCGTAATCCGGAAATAGTAAAAGTACAGGCCGTTCCGCTCCAGGGAAAAGGCACCGCCCCAGGATTCATAGGGGCCGGTGCTTTTTTCATAGGCCATGGGCACGGACCGGATTTCCTGCCCCGCCTCGTCACACAGGACGATTTCCGCACCGTGGGTCAGCACCGATGCGGGAATCATCACATGCATCTGGCACTCCTCCCCCGGTGTGACGCACCCAAAAGGGCGCTTATGCTGGGGCAGCTTGCTGTCATAAAGGATTCTCATGGAAATATTGTCTCCTTGTAAGGTGTCTTTTCTCAAAAAGGCGGCGGAAACCACATTCTGATGGTTTCCGCCGGAAAATGGCTTTTACCAGGCCAGCATATTTTGGAACTGTTCCATGTATTTCTGGGCGGGGACATTCCAGCTGAAGTCCTGCTCCATGTCCCGCTTCTGAAGTTCCCGGAAGGCGGGACGGTTGGCGGTGTACAGGCTCAGGCAGCGGCGCAGGGCGGCGTAGAAGTCGTCGGCGTTGTAGCTCTGGAAGGTGAAGCCCAGGCCCTCCCGGCCAAATTCGTCACAGGGGGGCACGGTGTCCTTCAGACCGCCGGTGGCGTGGACCACGGGCACGGTGCCGTAGCGCATGGCGTTCATCTGGCTCAGGCCGCAGGGCTCGCTCTTGGAGGGCATCAGGTAGATGTCTCCGGCGGCGTAGACCCGGGCGGCCAGCCCCACGTTGAAGGTAATCTGGGCGGAGACCTGGTCCGGGAACTGGCGCTGCAAATCCCGGAAGAAGTTTTCGTACTGGCTTTCGCCGGTGCCCACCACAACCAGCTGGGCGTTCTCCTCCCACATCAGCCGCCGGGCGATGTAGCACAGCAGGTCCAGGCCCTTGTGCCCGGCAAACCGGGTGACCATGACCATCATGGGCACATCGGGGTCCTCCGGCAGTCCCAGCTCCTTCTGCAGGGCCAGCTTGCACCGGGCCTTTCCGGGCTGGATATTGGAAGCGGAGTAGTGGTCAATAAGATTCGGGTCCGTTTCGGGGTTAAACACATCCGTATCGATGCCGTTGGTGATGCCCGTGAGTTTCCAGGCATTCCGGGCCAGAATCCCGTCCAGACCGTGGGCATAGTAGGGGTACATGAGCTCTCGGGAATAGGTCTCGGAGACGGTGGTCACCAGGTCCGAGGTCTCAATGGCACCCTTCATCATATTGACGGAGCCGTTCATATCCATGCAGCCCCGGTACTCCCAGGGAAGGCCCAGGGTGTCGTCAAAGAAGTTGCTGTTGGCCCAGCCCTGGTATTCGATGTTGTGGATGGTGTACATGCAGCGGACCTTTTTGAGGACGCTGTCATGGTAGCAGGCCTTCAGGTAGACGGGAATCATGCCGGTCTGCCAGTCGTTGCACTGAATCACGTTGGGCACGTATTCCAGGGCAACCATGGCATCCAGGCAGGCCTTGGAGAAGTAGGCGAAGCGCTCCCCATCGTCCATGTCGCCATAGATAGCACCGGTCCGGGTGCCGAAGTAGTAGTCGTTGTCGATGAAGTAGACGGTGACACCGCCGGGGGCACCGGTCAGCTTCATAAGGCCGGCGAACTGCTGCCGCCAGCCCATCTGCACCCGGAACTGGGCCACCTTTTCTACCTCGTAAGCGGTATTGGTTTTGATTTTATTGTAGTAAGGCAGGAAAAGCGTTACCTCGTTGCCGGGCAGCTTTGCCAGGGCCCGGGGCAGCGCCTCCATCACGTCGCCCAGACCGCCGGACTTGGCGTAGGGAGACGCTTCCGAAGCGCAGATGGCAATTTTCATACGGTATCCCCCCGCTTGATGACAATGGGATTGTTCCGGGTGCCGATGAGCTTGGCACCGGGACGGACGGTGACGTTCTTATCCAGAATGACGTTTTTGAGCTCCGCACCCTCTCCGATGACGGTGTCGTTCATAATCACGCAGTCCTCTACATGGGCACCGGGGGCCAGGGTCACCTGACGGAACAGAATGGAATCCTTGGCGCAGCCCTCCAGCATGCAGCCGTCGGCTACCATGCAGTTGTCAATCTTGCTGCCCTCGCCATAGTAGGAGGGAACACGGTCCCGGACCTTGGTGTAGATGGGGTGCCTCCGGTCGAAGATGGACTTGTGGACATCGGGCTTCAAAAGGGCCATGGAGTTCTGGAAGTACTCCTCCACGCTGTCGTTGTACAGGGCCACGCCCTCAAACTCGTAGGCGTTGACGCTGACCTTGCCGGAGTTCCAGCCGCCCAGAATCAGGTCCCTATCCATGTGGAAGAAGTTGTGGGCAATGCGCTCCCGAACCATGGTGATGAGCCACTTCTTGGTGGTGACAAAAATGTCCATAGAGGCCAGGTACTCAGGGCTTGCGGCATAGTCTACCACAATGTCGTTGATCTCCTTGTTCTCGTCCAGGGTCACAGCCAGATCCAGCACTTTCTTGCTGTTGGCCACGCCGGACTTGACCACCATGGTAATGTCCTTGCCGCTCTGGATATGGGCAGCCAGCACCCGCTTCAAATCAATGTTGGAGATGACGGCGGAATCCACCAGGAACACATACTCGTCTTCCTTGCTGTATTCCAGGAAGGCCATGGCGTTGTTCAGGGATTCCAGCTTGCCCCGGTAGCTGTGGGTCTCGGAGGTGGAGTAGGGGGTGATGTACTGCAGGCCGCCCTCGCCCAGTTCCAGGCCCCACTCCTCGCCGTCACCGATGTGGTCCATCAGGGACTGGTAGTTGAACCGGGAGATGACGGCCACGTGGTGTACCCCTGCCCAGCTCAGGTTGGTCAGGCCGAAGTCCACCTGGCGGTAGCGGCCGCCAAAGGGAATGGAGGCAATGGACCGCTTGGCGGTCAGCTCTCCGATATTGGCGTCATTGGTGAAGATAATACCCATTGCGTTCATAGCGTCACGCCTCCTTACATCATGTCGCCGGGCCGAAGCACGGCGTTCTCTTCCACCACGGCACCCTTAGAGGTCACGCTGATCAGCATTTCCTCACCGGGGGCATAGGCACCGCCGACTACGGCGTTCTTGCAGACACGGCTGTTTTCGCCCAGAATGGCGTGGCGCACGATGGCACCAGGCTCTACCACAACACCGGGCATGACCACGCTGTCTTCTACCACGGCACCGGCACCGATCTTGCAGCCCACGGAAATCACACTGTGGCGGACCTCGCCCTCGACCTCACAGCCCTCGGCGATGAAGCAGTTGACGGTCTTCGCGGAGGCGGCGATAAAGGAGGAGGGCATGGCACTGTTCCGGGCGTAAATCTTAAACCGCTCGCCCCGGAGGTTGAATACGGGATTCTTGCCAAGCAAATCCATGTTGGCCTCCCACAGAGAGGCGATGGTGCCCACGTCCTTCCAGTAGCCGTCGAAGGGATAGGCCATCATCTTGTGG
>USQL01000013.1 GCA_900556935.1 uncultured Eubacteriales bacterium
TGCCACACCAGTGTGCGCACTGGTTCGCAATGACAGGTTGTTTTCTAACAGCCTCCTTCGCTGCATCAAAAGGAGAGCGCCATGACGCTTCAGCAGATTCGCTATTGCCTGACCACTGCCCAGGTTGGCTCCATGAACCGGGCGGCAGAGCAGCTGTATGTGACCCAGCCCGCCCTGACCGGGGCCATCCAGGAGCTGGAGCAGGAGGTGGGGGTCACCATTTTTAACCGCACCAATCGGGGTGTGACCCTGACCAACGAGGGTCGCCGGTTCCTGCACTATGCCCGGCAGATTTATCAGCAGTACGAGGTCATGGAGCAGGAGTATCTGCGCCCCAAAAAGCGGATTTTCGGCGTGTCCACCCAGCACTATTCCTTTGTGACCAAGGCCTTCGTGGAAACTGTGCGCCGGTTTGATGCCAGCCGCTTTGAATACGCCATCCGGGAGACCAGGACCATCGACGTGATTCACGATGTGGCCCAGCGCCGCAGCGACCTGGGGGTGCTCTTCCGCTCCAAGCACAACCGGACGGTGCTCAATAAGCTGCTGGCCGAAAACAGGCTGGAGTTTCACCCGCTGGTGGATTGCAGTGCCTATGTCTACCTGTGGCGGGGGCACCCCTTGGCACAGAATGAATCTATCTCCATGGAGGAGCTGTGCAACTACCCCTGCCTGAGCTTCGAGCAGGGGGACCAGAGCTCGTCCTATTTTGCCGAGGAGATTCTCTCCGAGCGGGAGTACCCCCAGGTCATCCGGGCCACGGACCGGGCCACCATGCTGAACCTGATGGTGGGGCTCAACGGCTTTACCCTCTGCTCCGGTATTATCTGCGAGGAGCTCAACGGCACGGACTACCTGGCGGTTCCCTATCGGGAGGATAAGGACAATCAGAACGCCAAAATGGAAATCGGCTACATCCAGCCAAAAAATACGGAGCTGGACGAAATCGGCCAGACCTTCCTGCGGGAGATGCAAAGTTATCTCAGCGGAGACAGAGGCGGCGCAGCGCCGGAATGAGCGGACCTCCGGATTTTTGCGCAATCCGTTCCCTGAGTCCGAAAGCGCGCTTTTTGATTTGACAAAAAGCCGCTTCCCGCATAGAATAGACCTATCCTATTATATATAGAAGGAGGCTCCTCCATGGAAGAAAAAACGGTAGAGAAAACGGCGGAAAAGAAGAACGATTCCCTTTTGCTCTGGATGAAGATTCAAACGGGACTTTTGGCCGCAATCCTGGTGCTGCTGCTGGCGGTGGGGACCGTCATCGGCATTCAGGCCAACAATGCCATGCAGGCGTTCCGGGGCGTGGATATGGAAAAGGTGAATGCCGTCATCCTTTCCGTGCAGAATACGGCGGCGCAGCTGGAAAATGTGGATATGGACACCATCAATCAGGCGGTGGACTCTTTGAAGGGCGCGGCGGAAAATCTGGCCGCCGCGGATGTGGATGCGGTCAACGAGGGCATCCAGGCTCTGACCGAGGCCGCCAAAAATTTGCAGGAGCTGGACATCGACCAGATGAACGAACTCATCAAATCCCTGGAAACCGTCTCCAAGCAGATGGAAAAGACCACGTCGGCATTCAGCAGGATTTTTGGCTGATGGAAAATCACAGATCAACAGCGCCGGGGCTTTTTCCTCCGGCGCTGTTTGAATGCGATGGGTGAGCATATCCGTAGGGGGCCGATGCTCAGCCCCCTACAAGAAATAGATGCTTTTAAAAACTCCGCAGGTTCGGCAAGGCTTGCCGTTCCTACGGAGTTTTTCTGTTCAGGGTTTCACTTTTTTCAAAATCAGTCCGACAATCAGGCCCACCACGGCGGGCAGCAGCCAGCCCAGCCCTATGGTGAACAGAGGGAGAAAGCGCTCCGCCCAGCTCAGCAGGCCGGTTATGTGAAGCGTCAGCTTCGCCGCTTCGGGCATGGCGTTCAGCATGTCCAGACAGGCGGCCAGCAGGGTAAAGACGGTGACGCTGATAAAAATACGACGGTCCCTGCCAAAGAGCTTTCCGCCCAGGCTCAAAAGAATCAGGGTGATGGACAGCGGGTACAGGAACATGAGCACCGGCAGAGAGAAGCTGATAATGGTGGTAAGCCCCAGGTTGGAGACAACCAGGGGAAACAGGCTAAAAAGAACGGTCCATGTTCTGTAGGAGCACTTGGGGAACAGCAGGGAAAAGGTCTCGGCGCAGCTGGTGACGAGACCAATGGAGGTTTTCAGGCACGCCAATGTAACGGTGGCGGCCAGAATCAGCTGGCCGGCCCGGCCAAAATAGTGGTGGGCGATGTCGGCCAGCGCAATGCCGCCGTTGGCGCTGGTGGCAAAGATGCCGCGGCTCTGGGCACCCATCCAGGTAATCAAGGCGTAGATAATCGCCATCAGCAGGCAGCTGAAAAAGCCGGAAAGGCAGGTGCTGGAGGCCAGGTCCTCGGGCTTTGTAACCCCCAGCTGACGGATGACCTGAATCACCGTAATGCCGAAGGCCAGGGCAGCCAGGGTGTCCATGGTGTTGTAGCCCTCCAGGAAGCCGGTGAAAAAGGCGGCGTTTTCATAGCTGCCCTCCGGGGAAATCTGAGAGACCTTGGCCATGGGGCTTACCAGGGAGGCAATCACCAGGGTGGACAGGAACACCAGGAAAATGGGGTTGATCACCTTGCCAACCCAGGTCAGAATCCCATTGGGCCGCAGGGAGAAATAGAGCACCAGCAGGAAAAACACCAGGGAGAAGCCCAAAAGCCACAGCCCCTGGCTGCCCTCCGCCAGCAGAGGCTCCAGTCCCACGGTAAAGGAGGTGGTGGCGCACCGGGGGATGGCGAAGCAGGGGCCGATGGTCAGATAGAGCATGACAGTGAAGAAGATGCCGTAGCCCCGGCCCACCTGACCGGCCAAATCCATCAGGCTTTCACTGCGGGAAAGTCCCATGGCGGCTACCCCCAGCAAAGGAAGACCGACACCGGTAATTACAAAGCCCAGTACAGCTACTACACTGTGGGAACCGGCGGCCTGTCCCATATGTACGGGGAAAATCAGATTGCCGGCTCCGAAGAACAGACCGAATAGCATACTTGCTACGGCCAGGGTTTCTCTCGCTGTTAATTTCCGTTTCATAGTAATCTTCCTTTCTGAATAGTTCGCTTGGGACGAGTTGCAGACAGTATACCACGTGTATTCACAATTTGTAAACATTTATTTTCGGAAAAATCCACTTTTATTTCCGGCTGCTGCCCAGGCAGGCGGTGAGGGCCAGGGGGATGGTGCAGAAGAGGCTGTAGGCGTAGCGGTGCTCCGCGGCCACCGGTGTGGCAATGAGCAGCGTCAGCAGCACGCAGAGGACGGGGACGCACAGGAATAGCGCCGCCTTATCCCGGCGGATGCAGGCCGCGTAGGCGCAGTAGAGAAGCATCCATACAAAGAAGCCGATGCTCATAAACAGCTGGAGCATGGGCTGGGTCAGAAAGCTTTCACTGTAGCTTATAAAGAGCTGCCGCAGGGTGTCGGACCGGGGCTGAACCTCCAGCCCCCAGTCATTTTCGGTGATGCCATAGGCGCGGACCCAGAATTGGTAGCCGCCGTTCCAGTAGCCCTGGGTCTGGTCTACCCAGGCAAAGAGGTATTCGCCCGGATACCGGAGCCCCAGGGAGAAATAGAGCTTGCCGTAGTCGGGGGTGGTCAGGGCGGACCAGTTTTTCTTTTGGGATACCAGATTTTTCATGGGGTCGGAAATCCAGGGGGTGTAGGCGTTGGGAATTGCCTCCGTGTCCATAACCGCGTCCAGAAGGGCCTGCTGCTCCCCGGTCAGAGCTCTGCCGTCATAGACGGTGCGGCCAATCTGCTGCAGGGGGATGGAGAGGGACTCCACAATGTTTACAGGGGCCACGTTCAAAAGCGTCAGAACCGGCCCCGTCAGGCAGATGCCGGCCACGGCCACGGCTGCCAGCGGCACCGCAAAGCGCTTCCGCTCCTTCCAAAACAGCAGCAGAAAGACAACCAGGGCCGCCAGATACGCAATCAGGCCGTTGCTGCGCAGCAAACACATCCCCAGGGAGGCGCAGAGGGTGAGCGCCAGGTTGCCCCTGGGGTGGCGGCCAATGCCCAGCAGGGTTCGGAGGACCCCCATGGCAAACAGAGTGACGGCGGCACCGAAGAACACGTCCTTCCACATGGTCACGCTGTAGAGAATGTGGTAGGGCATGGCAAAATAGTACACAAAGGCCAGGGCCGCAAACCGCCTTCGCCCGCTCAGCTGGTAGACGGTATCCACAACGCCGGAGAAGACGGCGGCCATGCACAGAAGGGAGAACACACTGTAGACGGCCACGGCATCCGTCAGATTTCCGAACAGGGCAAGCCCCAATTGGACCGTCAGCCGGATGATCTGGGTGTGCCAGTAGGGGTGATGGTTGCTGTATTCCCCGGCAAGAATCTGCCGGAGCTGGTCTACGCTGTCAACGGTCATGACCCCGGGATACAGGGCGGCCCAGAAATTGAGAAAATACAGCCCGGCCAGGCAGGCAAAGCTCCCCCAGAAAATCCATTTGCGGTCGCTGGCAAAGCCGGTCCACCGGGGCTGGCCCCGGACCTTGGCGAAAACGCGCAAAGCAATCTGGTGGAACAGGAAGAAGGCACCGATGGCGGAAAGCAGCAGGGAAACGCCGCATTCCAGCTTGGTGAGCAGCCGGTCATACGCGGGCAGATACACCTTGTAGTTGGCAAGCAGCACCGCACAGGTCAGTAGGAAGGACAGCGCCAGGGTGAGAAACCGGTCAAGCCCCTTGGCGGGGATGGACGCGGCCGTTCGGTTCCGGCCCCAGCAGTAGAACCCGGCGGCACACACCGCAAGGTAGGGAATGACATAGGGGGTCAGGGAAAAGTCCGCCTCGGACGTTATCAAAAGAACGCACCAGTACAGCGCGGCGCAGGGCTTTAAAAGAGACAGCATCGGCGCTGCCCACTTCGGTTGTCGCATAAAAACACTCCGTTTCCGGGGAAAGATAGGCTTATTATACCGAATATCTGAAAGCGTGTCAACAAAGATAAAAATCGGGCAGAACCAAGCCGGAAAACACGGTTCTGCCCGAAAAAATTAGGTTTTGCGGATGAATTTCTCCTTGCACCGGGGGCAGGTGATGGAGATTTTGCCCTTGCCCCGGGGGACCCGGACGGTCTGGCGGCACTTGGGGCAGTTAAAATAGCGGTTGTTCCGGTCTTTGAGCCTATCGAAAATCAGCAGAAACCGCCGGTTTTCCTGGTAGCGCCTGTAGGTGTTCCGGGACAGGGCCCGGAAAATGGCCCAGAACATCAGGGCATAGCTCAGCGCCCAGAAAATCGTCCGCACCGTCAGGTTGCGGAACAGGGAAGAGAGAATACAGGCGACCAGACCGGAAATCAGAATCACCATATTCAGCCGGTCGGAGCCGTAGCGGCCAGACATAAAGCTGCACATTCCGGCGGAAAAACGGGTGCCGGCCTGCCGCAGCCAATCAGAGAATTTGTTCATGGAAATCACCTTAATCAACGGAAAGAAAATTTGTTATCCTTATTATATTGCAAAACAGAGGAATTTCAACTGCCTGCAACCAGAATTAACGGATTGTTTAAGAATGGAAATTCTTAAAAAACGCAAAATGCTATTGGCGAAATTGGGGAAATATGATACAATAGGTCAAAATTCGTTGAAAGGGGTGTGCCCCCATGGAGCCGAAACGGAAGAAACAGATGAAGCCGGAGCTGGTGATTGTCCTGGTGGCAATTTTCAGCGCCTTGGTGCTGATGGGGATGCTCATTGCCTGCATTCCCTACTATGAGCAGGAGACGGACCCGGAACCGATGTTGCAGCATCGGCGGGAGGAGGCCCAGGAGAGTCTGGAGCCCACGGAGGAGACGGAGGAAACCCTGCCCGCAACCGTCCCGCCGGAGGCAAATCCCTATATAAAGCGGGATTTCCAGTATGACAGGAACAACTATCTCATCTGCACCAAGCAGGACAGCTACCCCGGGGTGGATGTCTCCTCCTTCCAGGGGGAGATTAACTGGAAAAAGGTAAAGGCCTCCGGTATCCGCTTTGCCATGATTCGCCTGGGCTACCGGGGCTACGGCATGGCCGGAAACATGGTGGTGGACGAGTACGCGAAGAAAAACCTGGAGGGTGCCCAGAAGGCGGGCCTGGAGGTGGGGGCCTACTTCTTCTCCCAGGCTACCTCCATCGACGAGGTGGACGACGAAATCTTCTTTTTCATGCAGACCCTGGGGGATTTTGAGCTGACCATGCCCATTGTGCTGGACTGGGAGTATATTTCCGATACCGCCCGCACCGCCAATGTGGATGCCGAAACCCTGACCGCCATGCAGAAGCACTTCTGTGAGACCATGGTGAACTTTGGCTACAATCCCATGGTCTATTTCAACTGGCATCTGTCGGAGAACTCCCTGTACCTCAGCGAGCTGGAGGACTATCCCTTCTGGCTGGCCCTGTACCAGAACCGCATGACCTACCCCTTCCGGGTGGAGATGTGGCAGTACACCTGCACCGGCCGGGTGCCGGGCATTCAGGGGGACGTGGACATCAACGTCTACATGCCGGATGCCACAAAGGCACAGTAAAACATCGGGGGGCGGCAAAGTTGCCGCCCCCTGTTACTGTCATAAAGGGATTATTTCATCTTCTCCGCCTTTTCGTTTGCCGCGCGGATGAGGTTCATTTCGAAATCCTGGCGGTTTTTCTGGCGGATGGTCTCCAGAATCAGCCCGGAGAACAGGGACTGCAGGGAGGCCATGACCGTAAAGCCGCAGACAATCAGGGTGGGGAAGTTGGGCACCAGGCCGGTCTGGGCGTAGGTGTTCAGCACGGGGATGAAGAACAGGACGGCCAGCAGAAAGAGCATCGCCGAGATCATCCCGAAGAAGCCCAGGGGCTTGTAGACCCGGTAGAGTCTGGCAATGGTCCTGAGTACCTTGAAGCCGTCGGAATAGGTGTTCAGCTTGGAGACGCTGCCCTCGGGCCGGTCCCGGTAGCCGATGACCACGTTTTCCAGGTGCATGTTGGCATTGACGGCGTGAATGCTCATCTCCGTCTCAATTTCAAAGCCCTTGGAAATCACCGGGAAGGTCTTCACGAACTCGTAGCTGAAGGCCCGGTAGCCCGTCATAATGTCCTTGATGTTGTTGCGGAACAGCAGCTGAATGCTGCCCCGGACCAGACGGTTGCCCAGATTGTGGAAGGGGCGGGTGTTTTCCGTAAAGTAAGTAGAGGACAGCCGGTCGCCCACCACCATGTCCGCCTGCTGTTCCAGCACCAGCCGGACCATTTCCGGGGCATCCTCGGCAGGGTAGGTGTCGTCGCCGTCGGCCATGATGTAGCACTGGGCATCAATCTCCCGGAACATCCGGCGAATCACGTTGCCCTTGCCCTGCATGTATTCGTTGCGGACCACGGCCCCGGCTTCCCTGGCAAGCCCGGCGGTTCTGTCTGTGGAATTGTTGTTGTAGACGTAAATAACGGCTTCAGGCAGTACCCGCTTAAAATCGGAGACCACCTTGGCGACGGTTTTTTCCTCGTTGTAGCAGGGAATCAAAACGGCAATTTTATCCATGGGAGCAGTCCTCCTTAGGGTTGTGAAGTGAGAAGCAGACAAAGCCCGCCAGGGCAAAGACAGCGGCGCTGAGATTCCGGTGGGTCATCCAGTAGTGCTGGGAGGAATGGTTGCGCAGCAGCAGATACCACACAAAGGGCACCGCGAAGCACAGGGCCAGGACGGCCAGACGGCCCTTGTCCGGGGAAAACCGACAGTGCTTGCCCAGCAGCAGCCACAGAAGCCCAAGCAGCAGCACAATGGCCAAAAGCACATATCCGGCGGTTAAATAGACGGAGAGGTTCTTCCCAACCACGCCCCAAAAGCTGATCCTGGCGCTGCCTGCCAGGTCGGAGACCTGGCTTCCGGAGCGGATGCGGACCTGATTGAGTGCGTCCGAGAGTACCTTTTCCCCGGTAAGCAGCTCGGCCAGCACCCATTTGCTGCCCCACATGCCGCCGTAGCCGAAGCCCCAGGCGGCCCCGGAGCCAACGGCGTGAACAAGGGCCTCTTTCCCGGTCTGGGAATCCAGCAGCGCCTGGAGGGCAAGGCATACCCCCACCACCGCGGCGGGATAGGTCAGAAAGTCAAAAAAGGCGGTGCCGATGCCGAGAAACAGAAACAGAAGATACCCGTTTTCCTTTTTCCAGGTTTCTAAGGAAAGCATGGCCAGCGCCCCGCCCAGGGTCAGGACATACATGCTGGTGTATTGCAGGCTCATGGCCGTTGAGATGGGGTTCAGGCTCAGAATCATCAGCGCCATGGGAACGGCCAGCCTGCGCCCCCCCTTCCGGAAGGCCAGCAGCAGGACCGCCGCGGCCAGACAGAACTGGAAGTAGGCATCCATGGTCCGAATCTGGGGCAGGGAGAAAAACAGCAGCAGGGGCTTGAGGTACAGAAGATACCCGTTCCAGTACCGGGCATAGCTGCTGACGGGCCCCCGGTGCTCTCCGTAGACATAGCGGATGAGGGAGGTGATGGGGTCCCCTGTTTCATAGAATTCCACCCGGCGGTTGAGCATGGCCTCCTGCAGAAGGTGGTGCCGGTCCCGGTTATAGATGGCGGTCTGCATCATGATGGCATCGGTATAGCCATCCAAGCGGGTGGACATGTCGTCCGGCGGGGCCCAGAAGAAGCTTCCGCCCTCGTTTTCCAGAAGGGGGATGCTGCGGTCCACATTGGTGTGCATCCGTCCGGTGGGGATGGCATAGACCGCGGTCATCAGTACAGTGCCCGCCAGAACGGAAATGAGCAGCCAGAGCAGACAGCGAAGGGCATGCCTGCCCAGAGAGGTTCGATTCATGGGAATGTCAGTTCCTTTCACTGCGTCGTAATTTTCCCCATTATAACATACATGCAGGAAAAAAACCAGCCAATTCCGCAGAAAAGGCTGGCTTTCTGTCCGGCGCTCAGCCGCCCCAGAATTTTACCACCAGGGTGTCGCCAATCATGGCCATAGAGCCGCTGTCCGGATAGGAGGGCATGGCCATTACCTGGGGCAGGTCCTGATAGTCGGCAGGGTCCGCGTATTCCGGAACGAAACCGCACCAAATATTCAGATAGTCCCGGAATCCGTCACTGATGGCGGATACGTGGTAGGAAAAGGGAAGGGCGGAGACCACCTCCAGCTCCGGAATATCCGGAAAGGTGGCATCCATCTGCGCGTTCTTGCTGACAAAGGCAACCTTGGTCTGGGCAGTGTAGCCCGGGAACTGCTTGATTTGAGTGGCGAGCTGATTGAGATAGCTGATGGAGCGCTGCTGATAAATTTCAAACTGGGTTGCGTAAATATTGTCGTAGCGGACGTAACACAGTGCGGTGAAAACCAGAACCGCGGCGGCAAGCCTGCGCAGGGGGACAGAAACAGGAACATGCTCTGCCAGGTCGCACAGCGCGACGAAAACCATCGCCTGACAGTAGACCATCAGAACATGGCTGTCCTGAAAATCGCTCAGAACGTAGATAAAGTTGACGGCCAGGGGGAAGGCGGCCATACCCAGAATCAGGGTAAGGAGCCGGGCTGGGCTGCTCTTTCTCGCGCGATACAGCAGCAGGAGGGCGTAGAGAAAATCCAAGACAAGGGTTACGTAATACAATGGAAGGGTTTGAAAGGGAAACGCGTGGGCCCGCCTGGAGGCGGCTCCGGGGCGGAAGAAAAGGAAAAGAGCCTGGCGTACCCGCCGGAGATACACGGAGAGTCCGCGGCTTGTCATATCGCTGATGCCCATATAGCTGTCCAGGACTGTACCGCTGAGCTTCACAGCCAGAGTATTGGCGGCCAGGTAGAGCCCCAGGGCCAGCGCGCAGACCAGGGCATTGCACAGAAGGGCACGGACCAAATCCATCCAGGTCCAGCGTTCTGCCCCGGCGACGCGGTGCAGAAACACCAGCAGGAGCAGGCATAGGGAAAAGGCAAAATTGGCCTGATAGATGCCGGTGCTGCAGGCGATCAGAACGATGCCGCCCAGATATCCCCAGCGCCTCTTGATTGTCAGCCAGACGCCCAGGGCAGCCAGAAGATAACCGAAGGTGTAGTACGGTGCGGTAAAGGCATAGCCAAACAGGCTGCAAATACTGGGGAAAACCGTCAGAATGCCGCAGACGAGGACTACACTCCGCTTCCGCTTCAGCTCCAGAAGAGAAACCAGAACCCCTTGGGTAAGACCCAGGAACAGAAGCGTCAGAAGGCCGTTCCACTCCGAGGTGCTGAAATGGCCGCTGCCGAACACCCGGGAGACAAGCTCTCCCAGCAGTCCGAGAAACCACCGGCCGGAGCTATAGGTTGCGCCAACGGAGAAAAAGTAATGGATGTCGTCATGTACGGACAGCTTTTGAAACAGCAACACGCCGTAGGAGGCAATGCCGAACAGCATGCAGCTCAGCAGTGCCAGCGGCAGCATCGGGAAATTATCTTCCAGAAAGGAACGAAAAGAAAATGGGGATTTCTTCATAACAGACTCCTTTGCGTTGCATATCTATATCAGGACGATGCCAGTATACAGCATGGAAACGGAAAAGTCCAGCGGTAATTTTGAGGGTAGGGCGGTGGGCAACTTGAACAATAGTGTCAAAGACAGCCCTCCCTGCGGCAGCTTTTTTGCTGAATTTTACTTGACATTTGTCTTTTCTACCGATACAATAAGACGTGATGTGAGCTACCCTCCGGGCAGCTCCTTTACCGGCGCATCAGCCGGGGTATGCGTTTTGCGCCTTGTGGCGTTTTGCGATAGATTGGCATTTGCCAAAATCAGCTCAATTTCACATGCACAATCCGCAGCCCTCCTGCGCCTATTTTACGGAAGGAGGTGCGTTGTGGAATTATGGAATGGTATACGATTCTAGCAATCGTTCTGGGTGTTCTGGTGGCAGCCGCACTGGGCTTTTTCGGCGGTTTTCTGTACCGGAAAAAGGTCGCGGAGCGGGAAATCGGCTCTGCGGAGGCAGAGGCAACCCGCCTGATCAATGAGGCAATCCGAAACGGTGAAAACCGGAAGAAGGAAATGCTGCTGGAGGCCAAGGACGAAATCCATAAATCCCGCACAGAAAACGACAGAGAAGTCAAAGAGCGCCGTGCCGAACTGACCAAACAGGAGCGCCGGCTTGAACAGAAAGAGACCACCCTGGACAAGAAGACCGAAGCTTTTGAGCGGAAGGAAGAGGACTTAAACCGCCGTCTGGCCAGCGTCGCCCAGACCCAGGCGGAGGCGGAAAAAATCCGCCAGCAGCAGCTGGAAACCCTGGAGCAGCTCTCCGGCCTGACTCAGGACCAGGCCAAGCAGTATCTGCTTGACAGCATTGAAAACGATGTCCGTCACGAGGCCGCGATGAAGATCAAGGAGATCGAGCAGCAGCTGAAGGACGAGGCGGAGGAAAAGGGCAGGGAGATCATCGCAACCGCTATTCAGCGCTGCGCCGCCGACCATGCCGCCGAGACCACCGTCTCCGTGGTGGCCCTGCCCAACGACGAGATGAAGGGCCGGATTATCGGCCGGGAGGGCCGGAACATCCGGACCCTGGAGACCATCACCGGTGTAGACCTGATCATCGACGATACCCCCGAGGCCATTACCGTTTCCAGCTTCGACCCGGTCCGCCGGGAGGTGGCAAGGCTTGCCCTGGAGAAGCTGATTTTGGACGGACGGATTCACCCCACCCGCATCGAGGACATGGTGGAGAAGGCCCGCAAGGAAGTGGACCGCACCATCCGGGAGGAGGGCGAGCGGGCCTGCTACGAGACCGGCGTGCACAACCTGAACCCGGAGCTTATCAAGATTCTGGGCCGTCAGAAGTACCGTACCTCCTACGGTCAGAACGTGCTGAACCACTCCATCGAGGTTGCCCATATCGCGGGCCTGATGGCCGCCGAGCTGGGTGTGGATGTGGCCCTGGCCAAGCGGGCGGGCCTGCTGCATGACCTGGGCAAGGCCATCGACCATGAGGTGGAGGGCAGCCATGTGCAGCTGGGCGCGGATCTGGCCCGGAAGTACAAGGAAAACCCCGTTGTCATCAATGCCATCGAGGCCCACCACGGCGACGTGGAGCCGAAGACCGTGATTGCCGTCCTGATTCAGGCGGCAGACGCCATCTCTGCCGCCCGTCCCGGTGCCCGCAGAGAGAACGTAGAGAACTATATCCGCCGCCTGCAAAAGCTGGAGGAGCTCACCGGCTCCTATCCCGGCGTGGAGAAGGCCTATGCCATCCAGGCGGGTCGAGAGGTGCGGATTATGGTCAAGCCCGAGGTTGTTTCCGAGGACAACATGATTCTCCTTGCCCGGGACATTGCCAAGAAGATCGAGGCCGAGCTGGAATACCCCGGCCAGATCAAGGTCAACGTCATCCGGGAGACCAAGGCTGTGGAATTCGCCAAGTAAAAATTGTATTTTCCCGTAGGGGCGGCTGACAGCCGCCCCTATTTCTATTAATTTTCCACAAACCCGCCGGAAAGGGTAGAATTTTTCCACAAACTATGATAGAATGTCCCCAAGTATACCATATGGAGAGGATACCTATGTTGGAATTGCTGGCCCCTGCGGGGTCGATGGATGCGCTGCGGGCTGCGGTGCAGAATGGTGCCAACGCCGTTTACCTGGGCGTGGGTGCCTTTAATGCCCGGCAAAGCGCCAAGAACTTTACAGTAGATACCCTGACGGAGGCCCTGCGGTATTGCCATGTCCGGGGGGTACAGGTCCACCTGACCCTCAATACCTTGGTGACGGACCGGGAGATGCAGGCCGTCCGGGATTTGATTCGCACCGCCGCCCAGGCGGGGGTGGATGCTTTTATTGTCCAGGACTGGGGCGTGGTGCAGCTGTGCCGCCAGATTGCCCCCCATGTGCCGGTGCATGGCTCCACCCAGATGACGGTCCATTCCCTGGCCGGGGTCCAGATGTGCGCCGCCATGGGCATGGCCCGGGTGGTGCTGAGCCGGGAGCTCAACCGGCAGGAGATTGCCTATATCTGCGCCAATTCCCCCATTGAAATCGAGATTTTCGGCCACGGCGCATTGTGCATGTGCTATTCCGGGCAGTGTTACCTGTCCGCCATGATTGGCTCCCGGTCCGGCAACCGGGGCCGTTGCGCCCAGCCCTGCCGTCAGAGCTACGGCTATTCCCGCTGGGAAAACAAGTACCCCCTGAGCCTGAAGGACAACTGCCTTGTCAAATACGTCAAGCAGATTGAAGAAATGGGCGTGGCCTCTTTGAAGCTGGAGGGCCGGATGAAGCGGCCGGAGTATGTGGCCGCGGTGACCAGGGTTTACCGCCAGGCCATCGACGGCGAGCCGGTTTCCCAGGAGATGATGGATACCCTTCTTTCCGCCTTTAACCGCCAGGGCTTTACCGCCGGGTATTACCAGGGTAAGGTGGATAGAAAAATGTTCGGCATCCACGAGGATACCCCGGAGGACCAGAAATTTCTGCTTGCCGCCCGCCAGAGCTTTGAAAGCGGGGAAGCGCCCCTGGTGGACATCAAGTTCCGGGCGGTGGTCACGGTGGATGGCAGCAGCCTGACGGCCACGGACGAGGAGGGCCATATGTGCATGGCCCAGGGCCCCATGCCGGAGCGGGCCATGAATGTGCCCCTCACCGGTCAGGCCCTGGCCCAGCGGGTGAGCAAAACCGGCGGCACCCCCTTCCGCTGTGTGGAGGTGCGGACCCAGGTGGACCCGGGGCTGATGCTCTCCGCCGCCGCCATCAACGCCATGCGCCGGGACGTGCTGAACCAGATGACTGCCCTGCGGGCAAGGCGGGAGGACCATCCCGTCCGCCGGGCCAAGGAGATTCCCTATTTCAAGGGCCCCACGGACCAGCCGGGGCTGACCGTCCAGGTGTCCAGCCTGGAGCAGCTGACCCCCAGGCTTCTGGAGTCCGAGGTCAGTATGCTCTATGTCCCCCTGCATCTTCTGGCGGCGGATGCCAAGCTCTGCCAGCTTTTGGCGAACCGTGGCCGGGTGGCCGCGGTGCTGCCCCGCATCGTCCACGATGACGAGCTGCCCAGACTGCGCAACCGCATGAGCCAGGTTCGGACCCTGGGCATCCGGGACTGCCTGGTAGGCAATATAGGCTTGCTTATCCCTGCCAAGGAGGCGGGCTTCCGGCTCCGGGGGGATTTCGGGCTGAATATCTTCAACTCCGCCTCTGCCAATGTGGCGAGGGAACTAAAGCTTGCCTCGGCAACCCTGAGCTTTGAAATGACCCTGCCCCAGGTGCGGGATATCAGCAAGGCGGTGAATATGGAGCTGATTGCCTATGGCCGGCTGCCTTTGATGATTACAGAGCAGTGTCTCATCAAAAACAAATCCGGGGAGTGCGCCTGCCAGAGCGGGGTCCCCGTGAAGCTGACGGACAAGACGGGCGCGGATTTCCCGGTGATGAAGGAGGCGGACACCTGTCGGTCTCTGCTCCTCAACGGCAAAAAGCTCTATTGGCTGGACCGCCAGAACGATTTGGCAAAGCTGGGCCTGTGGGCCATCCGGCTGAATTTCACCACGGAAAACGCCCGGGAGGTGGACCGGATTCTGGAAGAATACTTAGTCCCCACCTCCTTCGACCCCGGTGCCTGCACGAGAGGCTTATACTTGCGGGGTGTGGAGTGAATACAAAGGCTTCCCCTCCGGGGAAGCTGGCTCGCCCGTAGGGCGAGACTGATGAGGGGCAGTACGCAGAACCGATGCGGAGAAAGCCAAGGCGAATACGTACCGACCAACGGCAGCACTATTTACGTTTCATTCAAACCAAGTTCTTATTTTTGATGCAAAATAAATTGATTCCGAAGGGAAAATGAAATTGATGCGATTGATTTTAGCGTCCGGGTCCCCCCGGCGGCGGGAGCTTATGGGGGTGTTTGGCTTGCCCTTTACGGTGCGCAGTGCGGACATTGACGAGACTATGGACCCCCAGAAGCTGCCCTATGAAGAGGTGGCCCGGCTGAGCCTGCAAAAGGCCCTGGCCGTGCCCAGAGCGCCGGAGGACGTGGTGGTTGCGGCGGATACCGTGGTGGTCTGCCAGGGAAAGGTCCTGGGAAAGCCTAAGACACAGGAGCGGGCCATGGAGATGCTCCGCCTGCTCTCCGGCCGGGAGCATCAGGTGATGACCGGCTGCACCGTTTTGCGGGGCGAGCAGCACGTGACCTTTACGGAGGTCACCACCCTGCACTTCCGTCCCCTGACGGAGCGGGAAATCCGCCGCTATGCCGAAAGCGGAGAGCCCTTGGATAAGGCCGGGGCCTACGGCATCCAGGGCGGCGGGGCACTGTTCTGCACCGGCATGGAGGGGGACTATTATAACGTTGTGGGACTTCCCCTGTGCCATTTGGGGCAGGTTTTGAAGGAAATGATTCCGGAATGGGAGCAGGAGGCGTAAATGAAACAGTTATTCAATACCAAGCTGCGGATTATTCTGGTGATTGCGGTGCTGGTGACGGCGGGACTGTCCGTTCTGGCGGGCCTGACCAATCAGAGTCTGCCGGATATGGTGATTCAGGGCCTGATTACCCCCTTCCGCAGCGCGGCCACCAGCTTTACCAATACGGTGGAGCGGTACTACAGCTACATGTTCAAATACGAGGCCCTGCAGGCCGAAAACGAAAAGCTCAAATCAGACCTTGCCAAGATGGAGGATACGGCCCGTCAGGCCGATGCCACCACCCGTGAAAACGAGCGTCTGCGGAAGCTCAATAACCTGCTGACCAGCCACGAGAGCTACGTCACCGTGGATGCCTACATCATCGGCTGGAGCTCCACGGACTTTACAAATGTGCTGACCATCAACCGGGGCACCAATTCCGGCATTGATGTGAACATGTGTGCCGTTACGGAAAACGGCGAAGTGGTGGGCCTGGTCACCCAGGTGGGCCCCAACTATGCCCAGGTGAAAACGGTGCTGGACTCCACCCTGGAAATCAGCTCCACCATCTCCGACTCCGGCTACAACGGCATGGTCTCCGGCGGCTATCTGAAGGGCAATGAAAAGCTCCTGCGGATGAACTATCTGCCCTCCGCCGCCGTCATCCGGAACAACCAGCAGGTGGTGACCTCCGGTTCCACCGTGTACCCCCGGGGCCTGATTGTGGGCTCCATTGTGGACGCGGGCTTTGAGACCACCGGCGTTGCCAAGTACGCCCTTTTGCAGGCCGCCGCGGACATCGACTCGCTGGAGCAGGTGTTTATCATCACCCAGTACACCACCGATACCGACAGCCTGACCATCATCGCTCCCACCACGTCCGACGGCGGCACCGGGGAGACCACCGCTGCCACCGACGGCACCACTCCCTGAGGCGGCCTATGGCAGAACAACAACGAAAAAAACGGCGGCCCACCACGCCGCCCCCCAAGCGCCGCCGCCGCAGAAAAAAGGGGAACGCCTTTGCCAGATTCCTGGTGGACACGGTGGACAAAATCCAGGCCTCCCGGGCCGAGTTCCAGCCGGACCGGCAGGAATCCGCCCTGGTCAAATCCCTGCACTTTACAAAGCAGCAGCGGCAGAACCTTTTGCGCTGGGGCCTGCTGATTCTGACCTGTATTCTGTGCCTGGTCATCCAGGACTGCGTCATGAGCCGGATTCATCTGTTCGGCGCGACCACCGATTTGGGGGTTGCGGCGGTGCTCTTAATCGCGCTTTTGGAAGGAACCCAGACCGGAAGCATTTTTGCGCTGCTTGCGGGAACCGTCTACTTTTTCTCCGGCTCCGCGCCGGGGGCCTACTGTGTGGCGCTTCTGACCATCCCGGCCATGCTCTGCGGCCTGTTCCGCCAGAAGTTCTGGAGAAGGAGCACCGGCTCTATGATTCTGTGCAGCGCCATCGCCATGCTCATCTACGAGGTGGGGCTGTATGGTGTGGCCCTGTTCCTGGGCCAAACCCGGTTTGACCGGTTTCCCTTTTTCCTGCTGACAGCGCTCTACTCCATTGCGGTGATGATTCCGCTGTATCAGCTCATCTATCGCATTGGCTCTATTGGAGGACATGTATGGAACGAGTAACCAGATACCGCGCGGCCACCCTGCTTGGCCTGTTTGCCCTGATTATGGTACTGTATGCCATGCGGCTTTTCAAGCTGCAGATTATCGATACCGACGGCAATACGGATAACACCACCCTTTATTCCACCGTTACCACCGTCCGGGCCGCCCGAGGCGATATTCTGGACCGGAACGGCAAGGTCTTGGTTGGCAACCGCGCCAGCTACGACCTGGTTTTCAACCACTTCGTTATCAAGTCCGCGGACAACCGAAACGAATACCTGTACACCTTGCTTAAAAAATGTGAGGAGTTGGGGGTCGAGCATCAGGACCACCTGCCCATCACCGCTACCCGGCCCTTTGAATACACCCTGAGCCAGTACTCCACCGCCTGGCAGGGCTATTTCCAGAGCTACATGGTGGATAGAAGCTGGGACCCGGATATTACGGCCCCGCTGCTGATTCAGAAAATGCGGGAGCTTTACAAAATCCCTGCAACCTGGAGCGAGGAGGAGGCCCGGGCGGTGATTGGCCTTCGCTATGAGTTTGACCTCCGGGGTGTCACGAACCTGCCCAGCTACGTCTTCATCTCCGACGTCAACAGTGAAAACCTGGCCGCCATCCTGGAGCTCAATACCCCCGGCCTGATGGTGGAATCCTCCACCGTCCGGGAGTACCACACCCAGTACGCTGCCCACATTCTGGGCTACATGGGCGGCATGGACGATGACGACTGGGCCAAGTACAAAAAGGAGGGCTACTCCATGGATGCCCAGATTGGCCAGTCCGGCTTTGAGGAGGCCTTTGAGGACTATCTCCACGGCATCGACGGTCAGCGTCTGGACAAGGTTACAAAAGAGGGCACCATTGTCTCCCAGGAATACGTGGAGGGCAAGGTGCCGGTGGCCGGCAACAACGTGGAGACCACCATCGATATCAACATCCAGAAAATCGCCGAGGACGCGCTTGCCGAGCGGATGAAGCAGATTACGGACCCCCAGATCAACACCGATGTGGGCGAGCATACGGGCCTGGATGCCCAGGGTGCCGCCGTCATCGTCATGAAGGCGAAAACCGGCGAAATCCTGGCCTGCGCCAGCTACCCCACCTTTAACCTGGCCACCATGAACGAGGACTGGGACGAGATCACCAAGGATGATTTGAACCCCTTCTTCAACCGTGCCTTCGGCGCTACCTACGCCCCGGGCTCTACCTACAAAATGTCCACCCTGGTGGCGGCTATGGAGAACGTCTACACTTCCGGCAACACAGGAGGCGTGGTAGGCCAGCCCATTTACCAGGCCGGAGAGATCATCCGGGATACCGGCTACTTTGACCATGCCAACGGCTTCGAGGGCTTCCACCCCACCTGCCTGTACTATTCCAGCACCAAGGGCATGGCCACCCACGGTGACCTGATCGCCCAGGATGCTTTGAAGGTTTCCTGTAACCTGTTCTTCTACGAGCTGGGCTACCGCATGACCATTGAAATGATGGATGAAACCGCCAAGGGCTTCGGCCTGGGCGAGCCCACGGGCATTGAGCTGACCGAGAAGGTGGGCTGGCGAGCCAACAGAGAAAGTAAGAAAGCTTCCTACACCGGCGTTGACGCGGCCTGGAACGGCGGCGACCGAGTGCTTTGCGCCATCGGCCAGTCCGAGAACCGGTTCACCCCCTTGCAGCTGGCGGTCTACGCCTCCACTCTGGCAAACCAGGGCGTGCGCTACAAGGCAACCTTCCTGAACCGGGTCACCTCCTCGGACTACCGGACTCTGGTCTACTCCAACAGCCCGGAGATTGTCAGCGAAATGAAAATTTCCGACACCACCTACGCCACCTACGTAGACGGTATGCGCCGAGTGGTCACCATGCCCGGCGGCACGGCCACCACCTGCTTCGGCGGCCCCAAGGACGAGGACGGCCCCCAGTGGCCCAGCAAGATTACGGTCTGCGCCAAGACCGGTACTGCCCAGCACTCCTCCGGCGGCTCTGACCACGGCGCGTTCGTGTGCTTTGCCCCCATGGAAGATCCGGAAATCGCCATCGCCATCTTCGGCGAAAAGGTGGCCCACGGCTCCTCCATGGCCCCCGTCGCCGAGCCCATCCTGAAAGCCTACTTCGAGGCCGTGGATGCCAGCGAGGTTTACACCTACGAAAATCAGCTGAGCTGAGCTATTTTGCAGCAAAAGCTTCCCCTCTGGGGAAGCTGGCTCGGCGTAGCCGAGACTGATGAGGGCGGTACGCAGAACCGGTGCAGAGAAAACCCGGGCGAATACGTAGAGATAAAGGCTCCCCTGAAAGGGGAGCTGGCAGCGCAGCTGACTGAGGGGTCAGGCTTGGCTGAAAGCCAAGCCTTGCACCGTAGGCGCAAATACCGGGTTTTCAGGACATTCGAGCCTGAATTCCGCCTACGGCGGAGGCTTTTCTAAGGAAAAGCCGGACCTCTCAGACCCGGCGTTCGCCGGGCCAGCTCCCCTTTCAGGGGAGCCTTGGATTATATGTATTCGCCCGAGCCTTCTCCGCATCGGTTCTGCGTACTGCCCTCATCAGTCAGGGCTACGCCCTGCCAGCTTCCCCGGTGGGGAAGCCTTTGAACCTTCCCCGTCGGGGAAGGGGGACCGCTTGCGGTGGATGAGGGCAGTACAGACTGACGGAATGAACAGACCCGGGCGAATTCGTATAATCCCGGATGGAAGCCCCAAAAGCCTTCTCCAGCAGGAGAAGGCTAGGGGCTTTGGTTTTTAGGTTATACGAATTCGCCTTGGATTTTTCATACCGTCAGTCTGTACCGCCCCTCATCAGTCAGGGCTACGCCCTGCCAGCTTCCCCGGAGGGGAAGCTTTTTAACCTTCCCCATCGGGGAAGGTTGGGATTTTACCGATACTGCAAATAATGAATAAACTTCTTCACCGCCAGAGAGGCGGTTTTTTGTTCTCTTAGGGCCAGGGCGGTTTCCCGGTAGGCGGGGACATCCAGCTCCTTGGCGACGATGTGGAAGGGGGTGCGCTCCAAAATCAGCTCGGTGAGGATGCTCACCCCCAGGCCGCTTTCCACCATGGACATAATGGCGTAGTCATCCCAGGTGGTAAAGTGGACCCGGGGCTTTAGGCCGTTGCGCTCAAAGACCTCCGAAACCTCTGCCTGAGAGGCCTTTTCCAACAGCATAAAAGGCTCCTGACACAAAGCCTCAATGGGCACCCTGTCCAGCCCCGCCAGGGGGTGATTTTCCGGCAGGATGGCCAGCAGCCGGTCCCTTCCCATGGGGATGGTTTCAAATTCCGGGCGGGTGGGCAGCCGCAGGAAGCCGCAGTCCACCCGGCCCTGGGCAATCCAGTCCTCAATTTCCGAGTAGTCCCCCAGTAAAAGCTCATAGTCCACCCCGGGGTAGTCCTTCTGAAAGGCCTTGATGATATTGGGCACCCAGTGAATGGCACCGCTGGAAAAGGTGCCGATGCGGATGATACCGGATTGGAGGCCGTGGAGGTCGTCCACCTGCATTTGCAGCTTCTGGTATTCGTCGCACAGGCTTTTGGCGTAGGGCAGCAGCCGGGAGCCGTCGGAGGTCAGGCGGATGCCGGTGCGGTCCCGCTCCAGAAGGGTGATGGACCACTCCTTTTCCAGGTCGTGAATCATGCGGCTGACCCCGGATTGGGAGTAGTTGAGCATCTGCGCGGCCCGGGTAAAGCTGCCATACTCCACGGTTTTGATAAAGGCCATGTATTTGAGGATGTTCATGTCCATAGCGGTGCGCCTCTTTCATGCGGATTTGTTATGAAGTTCATGCAAAACATTCGCTTTTCAAATGTATTGCTCTATGATACAATCCATACATCCCAAAGTCAAGACCGGATATTGAGAGAAAGGATGAGAAAAATGACCTCGACTGTTTGCATCACCGTTACAATCCTTGTGTACCTGCTGGGTATGCTGTGGATTGGCGCGCACTACGCCAAAAAGAACGCCTCCACCGCCGACTTTTACCTGGGCGGCCGAACCCTGGGCCCATTGGTGACCGCAATGAGCGCCGAGGCCTCCGACATGTCCAGCTATCTCCTGATGGGCCTTCCGGGGCTTGCCTACCTGTCCGGTGTGGCGGACGTGGGCTGGACCGCCATCGGTCTGGCGCTGGGCACCTATTTTAACTGGCTCTTTACCGCCCGCCGCCTGCGGCGCTATACCCAGATTACCGGCTCCTTTACCATCCCCCAGTTCTTCTCCAAGCGGTTCCACGATGAAAAGAGCATCCTGGCCGCCCTGGCCGCGGTGATTATCATCGTTTTCTTCATTCCCTACACCGCCTCCGGTTTTGCCGCCTGTGGAAAGCTGTTCTCCTCCCTGTTTGGCATCAACTACATGACGGCGATGCTTGTCTCCGCCGTGGTCATCGTGGGGTATACCGCGGCGGGAGGCTTCCTGGCGGCCTCCATTACGGATTTGGTTCAAAGCATCATTATGACCATTGCCATTCTGTTCGTGCTGGTCTACGCCACCGTTCGGGCCGGGGGCGTAGGGGCGGTGATGGAAAACGCCAAGGCCCTGCCGGGGTACCTGTCGTTCACCCACACCTACCTGGCAGAATCCGGCACCGCCGGGTCCTATAGCTTCCTCACCATCGTCTCCACCCTGGCCTGGGGCCTTGGATACTTCGGAATGCCCCACATTCTGCTGCGGTTCATGGCTATTGGCGACGAAAAGAAGCTGAAGCTCTCCCGCCGGGTGGCATCTGTGTGGGTGGTCATCGCCATGGCGCTGGCCATCTGCATCGGCATTGTGGGCAAGGCCCTCAGCGCCGCCGGGGCAATTGAAACGCTGGGCGGCTCCGAGACCGAGACGGTGATTATCCGCATCGCAAGCCTTCTCTCCAAGGCGGGGATTTTCCCGGCGCTGATGGCGGGGCTGATTCTGGCGGGCATCCTCGCCAGCACCATGTCCACGGCGGACTCCCAACTGTTGGCCGCCTCCTCCAGCGTTTCCCAGAATCTTTTGCAGGAGGCCCTGCACCGAAAGCTGAACCAAAAGCAGAGCATGGTGGCGGCAAGGCTTACGGTGGTTGCCATCGCGGTTCTGGGTGCCCTCATCGCCCAGGACCCCAACAGCTCCATTTTTGGCATCGTGTCCTTTGCCTGGGCGGGCTTCGGGGCGGGCTTTGGTCCCCTGGTGATCTGCGCCCTGTTCTGGAAGCGCACCACCTTCCCCGGTGCCGTGGCCGGTATGGCCGCGGGCGGCATTGCCGTGTTCGTGTGGAAATATCTGTGCAAGCCCCTGGGCGGCGTTTTCGGCATCTACGAGCTCCTGCCCGCATTCCTGGTGGGGCTGGTGGTCATCGTTCTTGTAAGCCTGCTGACCAAGAGGCCCGACGCGGCCATTGAACAGGAATTTGACCTGGCAAGGTCTCATTCGGTGCTATAAAAAGAATTGAAAAAAGTGTAGGTTTTGTGCCAGACAATTTCCGAAAAATTTCGTTAAACATTCACACGGCAATCTCGCAGGCTGGGCCCCTCCAGGGGCCCCTTTCTTGTCCCGCCAAGAAAGGGGGAAAGAATGCGGCCAGAGGGGGCGCTGACCGCTGCTTGCTCCCGCCGCAGAGCCGATGTGTTATGGTGCGATTGCCACCGGCAATCGTACTATTTGAATTCGCTGCGCGGAGCACCACCCCCCTCTGGACTCCTCCCGGCGCGCTTTTACGTTAGAGTAGCAATGTTTTGGCGTACTTTCTACGAAACATCCTGTTGATCTAGAAATTACGACTTTTAAAGTGCATTTTCTTTCACATTCGTGAAAGTTTTTCGCTCGTTTAGATTTATTTTGAAAGATAAAAGCTGTCTTCACAGTGGTCCCGTTAGACGCTGGGTCCGCGCCGGGCGGCCATCGTACAAACCCCGTTGGTTTTGAGGCCGGGAGGATTCTTAAGGGGGGCGGCTTCGCCGACAGCGCCCCCTTAAGCCGCATTCTTATCCATTTTCTTGGCGGGACAAGAAAATGGCCCCCGGAGGGGCCAAGCCAAAGGAAGTGCCAGGCAAACGTTGAACGAAAATCTACACATTTTTCGCCATCGCCGCCCGTTTCAGGACCTGAATGTAGATTTCCCCAAAGCTCTTGCGGGGGACCGCCTGGGCAGCGACCAGGGGAGCTTCCAGAAGGGTTTCATCGCCGCTGCGGAGGGTCAGGGTGCCCAGGGGGGTGCCCTGAGCTACCGGGGCGGTGACGGAGTCTAAAAGGGTGATGTCTGTTTCCAGGCCGCTTTTCTTTGCCTTGGGAATCAGCAGGCTCTGGTTTCCCTCCAAGACGGCGCTGACGCTGGGGGCCTTCCCCAGCTTTACGGGCACCTGGGCATTTTCTTCCAGAGCGGGCTCCACCAGGGCGAAGTTGGCAAAGCCGTAGTCCAGCATGGCCTTACAGGCGGCGTTGCGGATTTTGGCGCTTTCTGCCCCCATGGTCACGGCGATGAGCCCCAGGCCCTCCCGCTGGGCGCTGGCGGAGAGGCAGTAGCCGGCGGCGGAGGTAAACCCGGTTTTCAGGCCCGTGGCGCCGGGGTAAAAGCGGATGAGCTTATTGGTGTTGGAAAGGCCAAAGGCCCCATTCCGCACGGTGTCCATCCAGATGGTGGTGTATTTCTGAATATCCGGGTGCTTGCCCAGCAGCTCCCGGGACATGAGGGCAATGTCGTAGGCGCTGGTTTTGTGGCTTTCGGCGTCGGGGCCGTCGTCCAGACCGGTGCAGTTGACAAAGTGAGTGTCCTCCATGCCCAGTTCCTTGGCCCGGGTGTTCATCCGGTCCACAAAGGCGCTTTCGCTGCCGGAGAGGTGCTCGGCCATGGCGCAGGCGCAGTCGTTGGCGGAGGACACGGCGATGGATTTGAGCATTTCGCTGACGGACATCTGCTCCCCGGCCTTTAGGTAAATCTGGCTGCCGCCCTTGGCCGCCGCGGCCTCGGAGGCGGTGACAATATCATCATAGTGAATGCTCCCGGAGTCGATGGCCTCCATAATCAGCAGCATGGTCATCACCTTGGTGACGCTGGCGGGCGCCAGCGCCTCGTGGGCGTTCTTCTCGTATAGCACCGTACCCGTGGCCACGTCCATTAAGAGCGCACTTTTGGCCGGAACGTTCAAATCCTCCGCCCCGGCCTGCCAGGGGATCGCCGCCAGCAGACACAGCGCCGCCGCCAGCGTCAAAAACCGTTTCATCCGCATCCCTCCCGCTTGCTTTGTAGAAGCTTATGGGGCGGTGGAATCAGTTATTCTAATAATCCTATAACAAATTTTATATGGACAGCTACCTTGAAGCATATGCGGTTTTCTGGTATAATACTTGAGAAAATACCGGCAGAATAGGAAAGCTGCCGCTTTTGGAGGAATTTTTGCATGAGAGGTATTCCGTCCCTGATTACCGACATCCGGAAGAAGGTCTTCACCGAGGTGGCCCGCATGGCCTACGAAGGCGGAGACTACACCAAGGCCGAGGATCTGCCCTATATCATCGTCCCCGGAGACCAGCCCCTGCACCGGGAATCCGTCTTCCTGGAGCGTGCCATCGCCGGCGAGCGGGTGCGGCTTGCCATGGGCCTGTCCGTTCGCTCCGTTCAGACCCGGTCCCTTCTTACCGAGGGCATGGACCATGCGGCCATTGCCCAGCAGTATTACGAGCCCCCGCTGATCAACATCATCCCCTATGCCTGCCACGCCTGCCCCACCAACCAGTATAAGGTCACGGAGAACTGCCAGAACTGCCTGGCTGCCTCCTGCCAGCAGGTCTGCCCCCGGGATGCCATCAGCTTTGTCAACGGCAAGAGCTTTATTGACAGCAGCAAGTGCATCAAGTGCGGCAAGTGCGCCCAGGCCTGCGATTACAACGCTATCATTCACTTAGAGCGCCCCTGCCAGGCCGCCTGCGGCATGGATGCCATCGGTGCCGACGAGAACGGCAAGGCCGTCATCAACCAGGATAAGTGCGTTTCCTGCGGCCAGTGCCTGGTTTCCTGCCCCTTCGGCGCCATTGTGGACAAGGGCCAGATTTATCAGGTGGTCCGCTCCATTATGGAGGGAGACGAGGTTTACGCCATCGCCGCCCCCGCCTTTGCCCGTCAGTTCGGCAAGGACGTGACCGTGGCCCGGTTCCGTGCCGCCGTCCAGGCCCTGGGCTTCAAGGACATGGTGGAGGTCGCCATCGGTGCCGACATTTGCACCGTAGAGGAGGCCCGGGACTTTGTGGAGAGGGTGCCCGCTCAGCAGCCCTATATGGCTACCTCCTGCTGCCCCGCATGGCATGCCATGGTCCACAAGCTGTTCCCCGCCCAGGCAAAGAACATCTCCATGACCCTGACCCCCATGGTCTATACCGCCCGTATGGTGAAGAAGGAGCATCCCAACGCCAAAATCGTCTTTGTCGGCCCCTGCGCCGCCAAAAAGCTGGAGGCCATCCGGGAGAACATCCGCTCCGACGTGGACTTCGTGCTGACCTTTGAGGAGCTTATGGGCATGTTCGAGGCCAAGGAAATCAACTTCGAGGAGCTGCCCGAGGTGCCCGCACCCGACGAGGGCACCGCCGCGGGCCGCGGCTTCGCCGTCGCCGGTGGTGTTGCCCAGGCCGTGGTGGACGTGGTCCACGAGACCCATCCGGATATGGAAATCAAGGTTGCCAACGCCCAGGGCCTGCGGGAGTGCCGGAAGCTCATGAACATGGCAAAGGTAGGCAAGTACAACGGCTACCTGCTGGAGGGCATGGCCTGCCCCGGCGGCTGTGTGGCCGGTGCCGGTACCATCCTGCCCATTGTGGATGCCCATAAGGCCGTGGCCCAGTCCATGAAGCTGGCCGCCAAGAAGAACCCCCTGGAATCCCAGTATGCCGATTTGGCGGAGAAGCTGGATTAAGCCATTCATAAAATTACAGATAAGGGGCTGTTAGAAAAGCATGTCGCTGCGAACCAGTGACCGTCGTCACTGGTGTGGCAGCCCCCCGGTTGAATGGAAACAGCTTGGTTTTATTGCCAAGATGTTTGAAGATCCGGGGGATTGCCACACCAGTCTGCGGACTGGTTCGCAATGACAGGTTATTTTCTAACAGCCCCAATGACACGCTTTTTAAAAGCCCGGATTCCAGATTTTTTGATGTATAAAAGGAGAATATACCATGCTCACTACCCCTACCCCTCATATTTCCGCCGCTCCCGGCGACTTTGGCAAGACTGTTCTGATGCCCGGTGACCCCCTGCGGGCCAAGTTTATCGCAGAGAATTTCCTGGAAAATCCCGTGCTTGTCAACAATGTCCGGGGCGTTCAGGGCCATACCGGCACCTACAAGGGTGTCAAGGTTTCCGTCATGGCCTCCGGCATGGGAATGCCCGCCATCGGCATCTATTCCCACGAGCTGTTTAACGGCTACGGCGTGGAGAACATCATCCGGGTTGGCTCCGCCGGTGCCATCCAGGAGAATATCCATCTGTACGACCTGGTGATTGCCCAGGGTGCCTGCACCGATTCCAACTTTGCCAGCCAGTTCCATCTGCCCGGCACCTTTGCCCCCATCGGCTCCTGGGAGCTGGTCTCCGAGGCGGTGAAGGCCGCCGAGGCCAACGGGGCAAGATACCACGTGGGCAACGTCAACTCCTCCGATGTGTTCTATGGGGACCATGTGGGCGTGCCCGAGGGCCTGGACAGCGTGTACGGCCTGAAGAAGATGGGCGTTATGGCCCTGGAAATGGAGTCCGCCGCCCTGTACATGAATGCCGCCCGGTACGGAAAGCGGGCCCTGTGCATCTGCACCATTTCCGACCACCTGCTCACCGGTGAGGAAACCACCTCCGAGGAGCGCCAGAATTCCTTCACCACCATGATGAAGGTTGCCCTGGATGTGGCCGTTGCCATGGAGAATAAGTGATGAAACGAGTATTTCTGATTGTTCTGGATTCCTGCGGCATCGGCCAGATGCCGGACTGCGAGAAGTTTGGAGATATCGGGGTCAATACCCTGAAATCCTGCTCCACCTCTTCGAAATTTTCCATCCCCAACCTCCTGAAGGCCGGTATCGGCAACATCGACGGGGTGGACTACCTTCCCAAGGAGGCCGCCCCCCAGGGCGCTTACGCCCGGCTTACCGAGCGCTCCATGGGCAAGGATACCACCATCGGCCACTGGGAGATTGCGGGTGTTGTCTCGCCCCAGCCCCTGCCCACCTTCCCGGAGGGCTTCCCCCAGGAGGTTCTGGAGGAGTTTGAAAAGCTGACGGGCCGGGGCGTGCTGTGCAACAAGCCCTATTCCGGCACGGATGTTATCCGGGACTACGGCCCCGAGCAGCTGGAAACCGGCAAGTGGATCGTCTATACCTCTGCCGACTCCGTGTTCCAGGTGGCGGCCCACGAGGAGAAGATTCCTCTGGAGGAGCTGTACGATGCCTGCCGCAAGGCCCGGAAGATGCTGACCGGCAAGTATGGCGTGGGCCGTGTCATTGCCAGACCCTACGTGGGCACTGCCCAGGAGGGCTTCCGCCGGACTTCTAACCGCCATGACTTCTCCCTGGAGCCCCCCGCAAAGACCATGCTGGATGCCGTTGTGGACGCGGGGCAGGACTGCCTGGCCGTGGGCAAGATTTTTGATATCTTCGCCGGACGGGGCACCACGGAGCATGTCTACAACCAGAGCAACGCCGACGGTATGCAGCACACCGTGGACTACGCCGCGAGAGATTTTCACGGCCTGTGTTTTGTAAACCTGGTGGACTTTGACATGCAGTTCGGCCATCGCCGGGATATCGACGGCTACGCCAACGCCCTGACGGAGTTTGATACCTGGCTGGGCGAATTTGTCAAGACCCTGGGGGAGGAGGACGTGGTGATGATTACCGCCGACCACGGCTGTGACCCCGCCTACACCGCCACCACGGATCACACCCGGGAGTATGTGCCCTTCATCGCCCTGGGCCAAAAGGTCCGCCCCGGCTCCTTGGGCACCCGGACCTCCTTCGCGGATATCGCCGCCACGGTGACGGAACTGTTAGGCGTTCCCTATGAGACCGTGGGGAAGAGCTTTGCCAAGGAGTTGCTGAAATGATGGAACCCCAAGAACTGGTTGCCCGGGCCATCGAGGCCATGGGCCACGCCTACGCTCCCTATTCCGGCTATAAGGTCGGCGCGGCGCTGCTGTGCGCCGACGGGAAGGTCTATGGCGGCTGCAATATCGAAAACGGCTCCTATGGCGCTACCAACTGCGCCGAGCGCACCGCCTTTTTTAAGGCCGTTTATGACGGGGAGCGGGCCTTTACCGCCATCGCCATCTGCGGCGGAAAGGACGGGGTGATTGCGGATGTGTTCCCGCCCTGCGGCATCTGCCGCCAGGTGATGCGGGAGTTCTGTGAGGACGATTTCAAGGTCTATCTGGTGGGAAAAGACGGTGTCTATACGGAGCGGACACTTGTAGAACTGCTGCCGGACAGCTTCCGCCCCAAAACCCATATGCAGGGCTGAGGAAAAGAAAAACTTCCTGTAATTCTTCGGAAAACAGTTGATTTTTTGAGGAAAGTGTGCGACAATACACCTGCAGGGAATTCCCCCTGCGGAAATGAACTATGGAGGAAATAGTTATGAAAAAGATTCTGGCTTTGCTCCTGGCAGTGATGATGGTCGTGGGCCTGTGCGCCTGCGGCGGCAACAGCGGCTCTACCGCTACGACTGCCGCTCCCGCTGCCACCGATGCCGGCAGTGCTTCCGCTGCCGCAACCAACGTGGACGACATCCCCGATGAGATGACCTCCGCCGACGGTACTTATGAGATTGCCTTCGTTACCGACGTGGGCCAGCTGAAGGACAAGTCCTTTAACCAGGGCACCTTCGACGGCGTAAAGCAGTACGGCTACGAGAGCGGCAAGTCCTACAAGTATTACCAGCCCGCCGGCGGCAGCCAGGCAACCGATGAGGACCGCTTCGCCGCTATGAAGCTGGCCGCCGAGAACGGTGCCAAGGTCATCGTCTGTGCCGGTTACGCACAGGCCGGTGCTCTGGACCTGGCCGTCCCCGCGTTCCCCGATGTGAAGTTCGTCTTCATCGACGGCTGGGCACTGAATAACCCCAATGTGGCCGGTATCTGCTTTAAGGAAGAGCAGTGCGGCTACCTGGCCGGTTACGCCGCCGTTATGGAAGGCTACACCAAGCTGGGCTTCTCCGGCGGCGGCGGCGGCTCCAACTCCGCCTGCAACCGTTACGGCTATGGCTACGTCCAGGGTGCCGAGGCAGCTGCCGCTGTCAAGGGCGTGAACGTGGAAATGAACTACTCCTGGCTGTACGGTGCCAGCTTCTCCGCTTCCAGCGAGCTGCAGACCATGGCCGCCGGCTGGTATCAGAACGGCACCGAGGTCATCTTCGCCTGCGGCGGTCCTATGTTCGACTCCATCTCCGCGGCTGCCTCTGCTGAGGATGCCAAGGTCATCGGCGTGGACGTAGACCAGTCCTTCCAGTCTCCCACCGTTATCACCTCCGCTATGAAGGGCATCGGTGAGGCGACCATGCAGGCTCTGAAGGCTGCCGCGACCGAAGATGGCTGGAAGGCATTCAACGGTGACGGTACTCAGACCATTACCCTGGGCGCTGCCGAGGGCGCGGTGGGCCTGCCCACCGCTACCTGGTCCCTGAAGAACTGGAGCGTTGAGGAGTACGAGGCCATGTTCGCTGACATTGTGTCCGGCAAGCTGGTCATCGCCAACGACGACATCGCCGAGCCCGCCAGCACCGAGCATGTCACCGTGAACATCATCAAGTAAGCGAATACCCTTTTCTGAAAAGGAGGCCTCCGGGCCTCCTTTTTTGCATCCGGGCAGCTGCCAAACCCTGCCGGGAAGAAATGCCGGAAAATCTGTTGATTTTTGCTGTAGAAAATGTTACTATATCGTTAACAGACATTGCCCATCCGCCTGTTCACAAAGGGGTGATGTCAACCCGCCAGAAAAAGCGGCCCCGTGGAAACCGGGCTTCTTTCTTTTGGCAGAAACTACCAGGGAGGGGGCTTGCCAATTATGGATTCGGAATACGTAATTGAGATGCTCAATATCAGAAAAGAATTCCCCGGCATCGTGGCCAACGATGATATTACACTTCGGTTGAAGCGAGGGGAAATCCATGCGCTGCTTGGCGAAAACGGCGCGGGCAAATCCACACTGATGAGTGTGCTGTTTGGCCTTTACCAGCCGGAGGCCGGAGAAATCCGGAAGAACGGCCAGGTCGTCCACATCAACAACCCCAATGACGCGACTGCCCTGAATATCGGCATGGTGCACCAGCACTTTAAGCTGGTGGATGTGTTCACGGTGCTGGACAACATCATTCTGGGCGCGGAGGACACGAAGCTGGGCTTCCTGCAAAAGAAGGCCGCCCGGGAAAAGGTCGAGGCGCTGTCCAAGAAATACGGCCTGGCCGTGGACCTGGATGCCAAGGTGGAGGATATCACCGTGGGCATGCAGCAGCGTACCGAAATCCTTAAAATGCTCTACCGGGACAACGAAATCCTGATTTTTGACGAGCCCACCGCCGTTCTGACACCCCAGGAGATTGATGAGCTCATGGAAATCATGCGGGGCTTTGCCAAGGAGGGCAAGTCCATCCTGTTCATTACCCATAAGCTCAATGAGATTATGGCGGTTTCCGACCGGGTGACCATCCTCCGCAAGGGCAAGTACGTGGGCACCGTGGAGACCAAGAACACCACCAAGCAGGAGTTGTCCTCCATGATGGTTGGCCGCCCCGTGCAGCTGG
>USQL01000014.1 GCA_900556935.1 uncultured Eubacteriales bacterium
TGTGTGCCCTGGAGGCCATGGCCCTGGGGGTGCCCATTGTCAGCACCCCGGTGGATGGGCTAAAGGACCTGGTGGAGCCGGGTCAGACCGGCTTTCTGGAGGAAAGCGACGAAGCCCTGGCCCAGCGCTGTGCCCAGATTATCGGTGACCCTGCCCTGCGGCAGCGCTTATCGGAACGTACCTATCAAAAGGCAGAGAAGCTGCTGGACCTGAATGCCTACCGGCAGCAGCTTCGGGATGCCTACGGATTTGGAGGGAGCTTATGAATATTTTGCAGGTAATCCCCACCTTCGGCATGGGCGGAGCTGAGACCATGTGTGCCGGACTGTGCCACCAGCTTCAATCCATGGGCCATAGCGTAACCGCCGTCAGCCTCTCCGGGGACAGAACCGTCCTTACCAAGCGCCTGGAGGCGGACCACATACCCGTCCAGTACCTGGACAAGTCCTTAGGGCTGGACCTGGGACTTGTGGGGCGGCTGAAAAAGGTCATTGCCGAAACCCAGCCGCAAATCATCCACACCCACCTGCATGCCCTCAAGTATGCCGCCCTGGCCTCGCCCAAGGTGCCCATTGTCCATACCGTCCACAATGAGGCCTCCAAGGAAACGGTCTTCCTGGACAAGCAGATCGCAAAGCACCTGTTTTTAGCCCAAAAGGCCATCCCCGTGGCCCTGACCCGGGAAATTCAGCAGTCCATCGCCCAGGTATACGGTCTGGAAAGCGCCGAAATTCCCATAGTCACCAACGGCATCGACCTGAGCCGCTGTCAGAAAAAGAGCGAATATACCCTGCACTATCCCATTGAAATTCTCCATATCGGCCGGTTCTTCCCTCAGAAAAATCACGGCTGCATTCTGCAGGCTCTGGCGCTTCTGAAAAAGCGGGGCCTCAGTGTCCGGCTCCACTGCTGTGGGGACGGTCCTCTGCTGGAGGCGGTGCGGGAGCAGGCAAAGGCCCTGGGTCTTCAAAACCAGATTGTTTTTGAGGGCATTGTTGAGGATGTCTATCCCAGGCTTTCCCAGGCGGACCTGTTCATTCTCCCCTCCTCCTGGGAGGGCATGCCCATGACCGTGATTGAGGCCATGGCCTCCGGGCTTCCTGTCATTGCCTCCCGGGTGGGGGGCATCCCGGACATGGTCACGGACGGGGAAAGCGGTCTTCTGATTGCCCCCACGCCCCAGGCCCTGGCCGATGCCATAGAGCGTCTTGCCAAGGATGAGGCGCTGCGTCAGCACCTGGGGGCCCAGGGCATCCAAAGCGCCCAGCGCTTCACCCTGCCCGCCATGGCCCAGGGATACCTGGACCTCTACGAGGCGCTTTTGCAGGGGGAACGGCTATGAATCCCACAAAATTGCTGCGGGAGGGGCTGCGCTCCGCCGGAAAGCTCCTGAGCCCCAAGGGGGACTTCCCGCCCCTGGAGACGGTTTGGCCGGACAACGGCGGAAGCTGCCTGTGCCCTCGGGGGGAAGACTGGCTTTCCCCAAAAAATCCGGTGGATTTGAGCGTCATCATCCCCTGCTATAACAACGCCCCCTATTTAAAGGCGTGCCTGGACTCCGTTCTTTCCCAGCAAACAGCCTATTCCTTTGAGGCCGTGGTCATTGACGACGGCTCTACAGACAGCACACCGGAAATTCTGGCCGCCTATGAAGGACTTCCCAACGTCACCGTTCTGCGCCAGGAAAACAAGGGGCATTCCGGGGCCCGGAACGCGGGCATTGCGGTTTGCCGGGGCCGATATCTGCTGTTCCACGACAGCGACGATACCCTGCTTCCCGGCAGCCTGCAGGCCCTGCTTGCCTGTGCCATGGAACACGGCGCGGACATCGCCCTGGGCGGGTATGTGTGCAGGGATGCCCCGGGGAATATCACCCCCGGCAAAGCCTTTCCTGACGGCCCCATTGCGGACCGGGAGCAGATTCCCGGCATGACCTGCGGCAAGGCCTTCCGCCGGGAGCTGTGGGCCGGGCTGCAATTTCCGGAAGGGTACTGGTATGAGGACTCGGTCATCTGCCAGATTCTGCTGCCCATGGCGCAGCGGGTCTATGCCGTGTCCACCCCCATTTTTGCCTATCTTTTAAACCCCAATGGAGTCTCCGCTGCCTCTCAGGGCCAGCCCAAGGCCCTGGAAAGCCTATATGTCACCCGCCGTCTTCTAAAAGAGCGGGCCTGCTTCGGTCTGGAGCAAACCCCACAGGACTACACCCATTTTCTGCACATGGTGCTTCTGACCTATCACCGCACCAGGGGGCTGCCCAGGCAGGTGCCCTATGGGGTCTTTCTGGCCCAGCGGGAGCTGCAAAGCGTCTATTTTGCCCAATTCCTCCAGGAAGGGCCCTATGCCGCCCTGGGCAGGGCCTTGGCAAAGGGGCAGTTCCACCGCTACCTGTGGCTGTGTGAAACCCTTTGGCTGCAAAACCGAATGGGAGGCTGAGACATGAAATTCTATATTCTGATTCCCGTCTACAAAGCGGAGGCCTATCTAAAGGGCTGTCTGGACTCCGTTTTTGCCCAAACGGAGCAAAACTTTGAAATCGTCCTGGTGGACGACGGCTCCCCGGATGCCTCCGGAGCCATGTGTGACCGCTTTGCGGCCTCCGACGGGCGGGTCCATGCCCTGCATCAGGAAAATACCGGCCCATTTGGTGCCCGCCGGGCCGCCATCCGCTACTGCCTGGACCATGGGGACAAAGCCGACTGGGCCGTCTTTCTGGATGCGGACGACACCTTAAAGCCCAACGCCCTGGAGGTCATTGCCAGAACCCATCAGGAAACCCAGGCAGACCTGATTTTTATTGGAGAGGACCAGGTCTATGGCGGAAAGGTGCTGCGGCCCTTTCCGACGGAATTGGCCTATCTCGGCACAGTGACAGACAAGGCCGCTCTTTATAAAATCGTCTTCCAGGACGGCTGGTACAATCCCCTGTGGAAAAAAGCGGCCCCCCTGGCGCTGCTGCCCCGGGAGGACCGCAAGGAATTCTATCCCATCCGGTTTGGAGAGGATTTGCTGCAAAGCATCCCCCTGTACCGGGACTGCCACAAGGCGGTTTTCCTGCCGGACAGCCTGTATAACTACACCCAAAATCCCCAGTCCGCCACCAACAACCTAGGCTGCGACAAATACCAGGTCAATTCCCTGGTTCTGGAAACCTGCTGGGATTTTCTCCACAGCCAGATGGTCTGGACACGGGAAGATTTTGACGGCTACATGGGCTGGCTGCGCAGACTCACCCGGTTCCAGGTTTGGCTCGTTGCCAAGTTCGCCGCACCCATTCCAGCAAGGCGGAAGCATCTAAAAGGCATCGCGGAGGACCCCTTCTACGCCAAAATCATCGCTACCGCCCCCCCAAAAGATTTCTGTCTCCGGCTGATGCAAAAAAAGCAGTTCACCCTTCTGTGCCTTCTGGGTACCGCAATACGGACGCTGGGAAACGTCAGAAGGGCGTTGCGGAAATAAATATAAAATCTTTGATTTTCAAAAAGGCCTTCAATTAATTACGATGTGAACATTTCATTGTCATATTGTTTTGAAATTATGTATTTGACCTAAAGCTAGATGTGTCACAGGAAACAACAATTGCTGAGGGTGAGGAAGGTTAACATGAGTACAAATCTATCATTTTCAGTACTGACTGCGGACGTAATCAGCTTAATGCTGCTTGGTACGTTATATTTCAGCAACAAACAGCGCATGAGCCATGACAGGGATATGAAATTCATTATGCGGATGATGATAATTACCGCCATTTCCAATGTCGCAGACTGCGGTGTGTACTATTTTGACGGCAGCAATGGATTGATGTTCAGGACGCTTGTGTTTGTAAGCGGTTCGTGGCTCTTTTTCGGAAATGTCCTTTTTGGCTACACATGGGCGAAATTCATCATAACCCATATGAACATACCCTTTACAACTGTGCGAAAAAGAGTCTATCAGACGCTTTGGATCGTTGTGTTGGTTTTGCTGATTATCAATCTCTTCTGGCCATTGGTTTTCAGTAATCAGGATGGTGTATACCGTAGAGGTCCGGCGTATATCGTGTTTTTGGTCTTTGCGTTTTTTTACATTGTGGACAGTGTGTATTTGTACGCTCAGTGCCGCAAAAAAATCGGTACATTAAAGCTGTTTCCGGTACAGGTATTTCTTGCGCCTGTTATTATTGGCGTAGTAGTACAGGCACTTTTTGTTGAGATTGCTATCACATGGACTTCTATTGCGATTGCTATTGCCGGCATCATGACAGCGCTGAAAAACGAATTGATTTTCATTGACCGTCTGACAGGGCTGTATAACCGTGGATATCTCACATATTTGCAACAGGAAGCACAAAAGGAAAAAAGTGAGCTAGTCGCGGGCATTATGCTCGACCTAAACGGTTTCAAGCAGATTAACGATAACTACGGTCATTCTGAGGGTGATGCCGCCCTGATACTTGTGGCTGACCTACTCAGAAAAGCATTTTGTGAATATGGTATTGTAACCAGATACGCAGGTGATGAGTTTGTTGTTATGCTGAATACAACGGACGAGCAGTTGATTACAGATCTGATTGCACAGGCAAATGACATTTTCGAGGAAGAAAATACAACAAACGACAAGCCATATCAGCTGTCTGCATCTATGGGATATGCCATTTCTGATTTGAGCAAGGAAACGATCGATGATTTTATGAATCGTATCGACAAGCAGATGTATCAGAATAAGCTGGCATATTACGAGAAGAACGACCGCAGAAGACGATGAAAAGTCTAATAGGAGCCAGGTGTGGTAAGAAAACCGAGCTTTTTCAGGAGTTAGGCTTCTATTCCAAACTTCCGAAAAAGCCCGGAAATACGCCGCTTTCTGGCACTTGATTTTATTTCCTTGATATCAACACTACCGTCTCCACATGTCGGGACCAGCCAAACAGAGCATTGGGAACTTCTGACGGAGCATAGATAATCCACTTTTCCAAAAAACGCCCATGCAGGTTTGTTGTCTGCATGGGCGGCTTTTTCAGATAGTCCCGGTATAGCCTGTCAGGACCAGCAGGGTGTTGTATACCCCGTCGATGTGGCTGCGCTCGTAGCCGTGAGAGGCGTAGACACCGGCGCCAATCAGGCCGTGGCGGATATCAAAGCCTGCCCGGAGGGTGGCCTCCACGTCGGAGCCGTAGTGGGGGTACACATCTACGGCGTAATCAGCGCCGGTGCGCTTGGCAGCGTCAATGAGCTTTGAGACCACCTCGTAGCTGTAGGGGCCGCCAGAATCCTTGGCGCAGATGGAAACCTGCCGCTCGGTGCAGTCCAGGCCCTCGCCCACGCAGCCCATGTCCACGGAAATGGCCTCGGTAACCCCTTGGGGGACGGAGGCGCTGCCGCCGTGGCCCACCTCTTCGTAGACCGTCACGTGGGCATAAATTTTCCGCTCCGGCTGGATGCCGCTGTCCTTCAGGTACTTGGCAAAACCCAGCAGAATGCCCACGGACAGCTTGTCATCCAGGAACCGGCTCTTGAGATAGCCGGTTTGGGTTCTCCGGGTCCGGGGGTCAAAGCACACAATATCCCCCACGGAAATGCCCAGGGTCTTCACATCCTGGGCGTTTTTCACGTCCTCATCCAGTACAACCTCAATGGTATCGAAGCTGCGCTTGGTATCGGAATAGCTGCCGTTGACGTGGACGGAGGCATCCGCCAGCTGGCAGGTGCCCTCGTAGACCTTTCCGTCCCGGGTGTAGACTTTGACGTTTTCCGCCTCGGCATTGTTGGGGCTCAGGCCGCCGAGGCCGGTTAATTTGAGCCTTCCGTTGCCCTTGATCTGGCAGACCATGGCACCCAGGGTATCCGAATGGGCCTCCAAAAGCAGGGCATCGTTTTCATCCTTGCCGCCCAAATCCGCCAGCACACCGCCCTTGACGGTGATTTTGGCGGGGCAGCCCAGGGACTCAAAGGCCTCCTTCACCCACTGGGCCGCCTTGGCGGTATAGCCGGAGGGCGAGTCCACCCCCAGCAAGGCCTCCGTCTGAGACCAGGAAAAATCGGCATAGCTTCTGTCAATCACTGTAATTTCCTCCTAATAATAGATAGTGCCATACACCGGCGACCTCTCGCATAAAGTGGTTCACCTTCTGAGAAAGGTGGGAGGTTTTGGCCGGGATTCCCACAAATTCCACATTGTTCTTCTTTGCAAACAGGCTGGCCCGGAACAGATGGTACTCGCTGGAGAGCACCCCAATCCTCGTGGGCCTGACCCCTGTCTCCTTTTCAATCAGGTCCAGGCTAAAGCAGATGTTTTCCCAGGTGGATTCCGCCTTGTCCTCCTGCCACAGCCGTCCCGGCTCGATGCCCAGAGCCAAAAGCTCCGTAAACATGCACTGGGCCTCGCTGGTGGGCTCGTCCTTTCCCTTGCCGCCGGAGAGCACCGCCACAGTATTCGGATGGGCCTGCAAATAGTCCCGGGCGGCATAAATCCTGTCCCACAGGGACACGGAAGGCCCGTCGTCCCGGACCTTGGCCCCCAGCACCACCACATAGTCAACCGTTTCCTCCGGGGAGCCGAAGCTGGCCTTGATGATGATCCCCTCCGTCACCGCGCAGACGCACAGCCCCAGCGCCAGGACCGCCGACACACAGGCGGTCAGAATTTTCGCAAGCTTGGGCTTTTTCTGCCCGAGGAAGGGCATGGCCGTGTAGAACAGGATGACAGCCGCCAGACACAGGCACACCAGTGCCGTAAAGCTATAGCCCGGCAGAACGAATTTGCAGAAATAATAAAGAACCCCCAGGGGCACCAGCAGCCACAGCGGCCGCAAACGGCGCTTTTTCTCTTTGGATTCCATAAGCACCTCCTATATTTTTCTGCCCACCATTCTACCACAATCCCCCAGGGAAAGCAACCGCCGCCATGAATCCCCAGTTGCTTTTCTTCTCCAAATGGGGTATGATATAGGTGTATTCTTTTGCGGTAAAGGAGGCATTGCCCATGGGAATTGAAGTTGGGCTTGATGAATATGCCCGCGCCCTGAAACAGGGGCAGAAAGAGGTTGCGGAGCTGTCCGCCCAGGGAAAGCCCACCAATCCCGCGGTTCTGGACGACATTCTGCCGGACAACGCCGCCAACGTAGTGCAGGACCTGGGGCTTCTGGAAATTCCCTCTCAGCGAATCATCGGTGTCAAATCCGCCGGGCGAATTTCCGCCTTTTCCCCCAGCTTCCGTCCTCTGCTTGAAACCCAGTCGGAGTTTGCCTGCAAGTGGGCAAACCTTTGTGTGGCCCACTTAGGGGAAGTGGGCATCCGGGACCCCATTGTGTGCTATGAATATCTGGGCAATTTCTATGTCCAGGAGGGCAACAAGCGGGTATCGGTGCTGCGCTACTTTGGCGCACCCCGGATTCCCGCCATGGTTCGGCGGGTGGTGCCACCCATGGACGGAACCACCAGAATCGAGGCCTACTACGAATTTCTGGACTTCTTCAAGGCCAGCCGCCTCTATGCCGTCCAGTTCCGCCATCCCAACGACTACGCAAAGCTTCTGTCCGCCGTAGGCAAAAAGCCCGGCGAAAAATGGACCGAGGAGGAGCGGCGGACCTTTAACGCCTACTATTCCTACTTCCGGGATGCCTTTTCACAGCTGGGCCCCCTCAAAGAGGATGTGCTGCCGGAGGAGGCGCTGCTGCTGTGGCTCCAGCTCTACAGCTACAAGGACCTGGGCCGCTTCTCCGTTTCCGAAATCCGCAAAACCCTGACCGCCATGCGCTATGACATGGTTTCCTCTGCCAGCCACGACTCCATCAAGGTTCAGACCACGGCGGAACCGGGCAAAAGCGGCATCTTTACCCGGATGGTCACCCCGGTGTACCTGAATGTGGCCTTTATCCATCAGCTCACCCCCGCCACCAGCGGCTGGGTGCTGGGCCACGAGCAGGGCAAAGACTATCTGGTGGAGAAATTAGGCAACAAGCTCACCGTCCGCAGCTATTTTAACGCCAACAGCCCGGAGGAGGCCGCCAGGCTCCTGGACCTGGCCGTCAGCGAGGGGGCCCAGGTGGTATTCACAACAGCGCCCCTGATGCGGGCCGCCACGCTGAAGGCCGCCATTCAGTACCCCAAGGTGCAGTTTCTCAACTGCTCGGTGGACCAGCCCTATTCCAGCGTCCGCTCCTACTATGGCCGGGTCTACGAGGGCAAGTTCATCACCGGTGCCATCGCCGGTGCCCTTGCCCAGAACAACCGCATCGGCTATATCGCCTCCTACCCCATCTATGGGCAGCTGGCCAATATCAACGCCTTTGCCCTTGGGGCCCAGCTGACCAATCCCCGGGCCCAGATTGAGCTGCGATGGTCCTGCGTAGAGGGCAATCCCCAGGCGGATTTCTTTGCCGACGGCATCCGGGTCATCTCCAACCGGGATGCCCCCGGGCAGAACAAAATCTATCTGGATTTCTGCAGCTACGGTACCTACCTGATGGATGACAAGGGCGAGCTGGTGCCATTGGGCTCCCCGGTTTGGGTCTGGGGCAAGTTCTATGAGTTCGTGCTGAATTCCATGTTCGCCGGCACCTGGAAGAACGACAAATCCGACTATACCGCCCTGAACTACTGGCTGGGGATGGACAGCGGGGTCATCTCCGTAAACCTGTCGGACCGGCTGCCCACCGGCCTGCGGACCCTGGCCAGCTATCTGCAGATGGGCCTGTCCACCCGCACCGTGGACCCCTTCGCCCGGAGGATTGTCGCCCAGGACGGCACCGTCAAAAACGACGGCACCCAGCGCTTCACCCCCGATGAGCTGCTGCATATGGACTGGCTGTGCGACAATGTCATCGGCGGGCTGCCCAACCCGGAGCAGATTCTCCCCGTCTCCCGGGCCATGGTTCAGGAATTGGGCATCTATCAGGACGGAGGTCTTAAAAAGAAAGAGGGGACCGGTAATGAAGATTCTGTTTCTCTCTGACGAAGAGTGCCCGGCCCTGTGGGACTACTACGTCCCCGGAAGGTTATCCGAATACCAGCTGATTATCTCCTGCGGCGACCTGAAGGCCAGCTACCTGAGCTTTCTCGTGACCATGGCCCGGTGCCCGGTGCTCTACGTCCACGGCAACCACGACACCCACTACCGGGACAATCCCCCGGAGGGCTGCGACTGCATCGACGGCCATGTGGTGGAGTACAACGGGGTTCGCATTCTGGGCCTGGGAGGCTGCCGGAAGTATCATCCCGGCGACCATCAGTACACCGACCGGCAGATGCGCGGCCGAATCCTCAAAATGCGCTGGCCTATGCGCAAGGCCAAGGGCATCGATATCTTAGTGACCCACGCTCCGGCGGAGGGCCTGGGGGACGCGGAGGACATGGCCCACCGGGGCTTTGCCTCCCTGCGGACCTTCCTTGACAAGTATCGCCCCACCTATCATGTCCACGGCCATGTACATATGACCTACGGCCAGAACATCCCCCGGACCCAGGACTACAACGGCACCACCATTATCAACGCCTACGAGCGCTACACCCTGGAGCTGCCGGACCGGGAGGTGCCGGAGAAAAAGAAAAACAAGCTGATCTGGATGAACGACCCTCCGGATTACGTATAAAAGAAGGTAGACTATGTTTGAAGGTTTTACCCCGGAAACCATCGATTTCCTCTGGGGCATTCGCATGAACAACAACCGGGACTGGTTTCTTTCCCACAAGGAGCAGTACGTCCAAACCCTCTATGAGCCCATGAAGGCCCTGGGGAAGGACCTGTTTGCCCCCTTTCTGGACAGGCCCGGAAGCATCCTGAAGGTCTCCCGCATCTACCGGGATGCCCGGCTCCACCATCCCCTGCCCTACAAGGAAAGCCTCTGGTGCTGCATCCGGCAGGATGTGGAGTGGTGGGCGGAAAACCCCTGCCTGTATTTTGAAATCCGCCCGGAGGGTGTCAGCTACGGCTTTGTGCTCTGGCGGCCAAAAACCGCCACCATGGAGGCCTTCCGCCGCCGTATTTCCGCCGAGCCCCAGCCCTTTCTGGAGCTGATGCGTCACACCGAAGCCGTCACCGGCATCCCCGTCACGGCGGAAACCTACAAGCGTCCCAAGCCCACGGAGAACCCGGCCCTTGCCCCCTACTTTGCCTGGAAGGGTGGCATCGACTGCACCCGCAGCGAGGAGGTTGGGGAAAGCCTCTTTGGCCCCCAGCTGGGACAGCGGGCCTGCGGCCTCATCGAAAAGCTCATCCCCATGTACGACTATTTCAACCAAATCACCGCGAGCAACGGATAAAGCAAAGGAGAATTCCCATGAAAAAAACAATTTTCAAAGGTATGGCCACCGCTATGGTCACCCCCATGACCGCCGACGGTGTCGATTACGAGGCCCTGGGCCGGTTTATTGACTTCCAGCTTGCCTCCGGCATCAATGCCCTGGTCTCCGTGGGCACCACCGGTGAAAGCGCCACCCTGAGTCCCGAGGAACGGAACAAGGTCATCTCCTTTACCATCGACCGGGTTGCCGGGCGGGTGCCTGTCATCGCCGGCACCGGCACCAACAACACCCTCCACGCCATTGATTACTCCGTAAACGCCGACAAGGCCGGGGCGGACGCGCTTCTGGTGGTCACGCCTTACTATAATAAGGCCACCCAGAACGGCCTCATCGCCCACTTTACCGCCATTGCGGACAAGGTGGCAAAACCCATTATCCTCTACAATGTCCCCTCCCGCACCGGCTGCAACCTGCTGCCCGCCACGGTGGAAAAGCTGGCGGAGCACCCCAACATCTGCGCCATCAAGGAGGCCAGCGGCAACATGAGCCAGGTGGTGGAGCTGTTCGCCCGGTGCGGTGACAAAATCGCCGTCTATTCCGGCGAGGACGGCCTGACAGTGCCCATTCTGTCCATGGGCGGCCTTGGCACCATCAGTGTTCTGAGCAACGTCCTTCCCAAGGAGTCCGTCGCCATGACCGACGCGTTCTTTGCGGGCCGCGTCCAGGAGGCCGCCGACTGGCAGTGCAAGCTGCTGCCCGTCATCAACGGGCTGTTCAGTGAGGTCAACCCCATCCCCGCCAAGGCCGCCGTCAGCGCCATGGGCTACGGTGAGGAGCACATCCGTCTGCCCCTGACCCCCATGGAGCCGGAAAACAGAGCAAAGCTCTTCGCGGAGCTCCGGAAGCTGGGGGTGCGGGTATGAGAGCCATTGTCTGCGGTGCCAACGGTGCCATGGGAAAGCTGCTGTGCGCTGCCCTGGGGGAAAGCCTTGCCGGAAAGGTGAGTCTGGACGGCCAGGACGGCGTTGCCCGGAATTTTGAGGAGCTGGGAGAAACAAGCGCCGATACCGTCATTGACTTCTCCCACCACACCGCCGTGAAAGGGGTCCTGGATTACGCCCTGAGCCACAAAATGGCGGTTGTCATCGGCACCACCGGCCACACCGAGGAGGAAAAAGCCCTGATTTTTGCGGCCGCAAAGGAAATCCCCGTGTTCTTCTCCGGCAACATGAGCCTGGGCATTGCGGTTCTGTGCCGTCTGGCCACCCAGGCTGCCGCAGCCTTCCCGGAGGCGGATATTGAAATTGTGGAGGTCCACCACAACCGGAAGGTGGATGCCCCCAGCGGCACCGCCCATATGCTCTTCCGGGCCATTCAGGCCGTCCGGCCGGAGGCAGCCGAGCACTGCGGCCGTTCCGGCGAGTGCAAGCGGACCCGGGACGAAATCGGCATCTCCTCCCTGCGGATGGGCAACGTGGTCGGCATTCACGAGGTCCATATCTGCACCCCCAACCAGACCCTGACCCTGCGCCACGAGGCCCACAACCGGGCCATGTTCGCCGACGGTGCCGTGGAAGCCGCCCGCTACCTGGCGGGCAAGCCCGCGGGGCTCTACGATATGACCGGTCTACTGGCGGAGGCGCGGAAATGAAGGTCTACTATATGAACGGCGCGGGCAATGACTTTATGGTCATGGATGCCCGAGGGCAGGAAAGCCAGGATTTTTCCGCCCTGGCCAAGCGCCTGTGCGCCCTGCGCCACGCCGACGGCTTTATTGCCGTGGGAAATTCCCAAAAGGCGGATTTTCGCATGATTTTCTACAACTCCGACGGCTCTCTGGGGGAGATGTGCGGCAACGGTGCCCGGTGCATCTGCCGCTTTGCCCACGACATAGGGCTTGCCGGAGACGACATGGTTTTTGAAGCCACCGCGGGACTGGTCACCGGCCATCGGGTGGACGAAAACACCTATCGGGTGGCCCTGAACCTGCCCAGCGTTCTGGAGCTCCACCGAAAACCGGGCGTTGCCTATGTGGAGCTGGGCTTCCCCGGCATCCCCCACGCCGTAAAGGCCTATCCCGGGGACCTGTTCGCCGATGCGGACAGTCTGCGGGAGGAGATGCGGGCCCTGCGGTTTGACCCCGCCTTTCCCAAGGGGGCCAACGTCAACTACTACCGGCTCGTCGGCCCCGGAGAAGCGGACATTCTGACCTTTGAGCGAGGGGTGGAGGACTTCACCCTGGCCTGCGGCACCGGCTGCGGCTCCACCGCCTGCGTCCTGTGGAAGCAGGGGCTTCTGCCGGAGGGGAAGCTCACCGCCCACGTCCGGGGCGGTACCCTGGGTGTCACCGTCCGGGGCACCGACCGGGTGGAAACGCTGCTTTTGGAAGGGCCCACGGAAATTACGGAGGTGCTGACAATCTGATGTTTCGCTCCATTTTCCGGCCCTACGGGCTTGTCTGGAATGTGCTCAACACCATCACGGATGTTTTGGGGCTGAGCCTGCTTTGGCTTCTGTGCTGCCTGCCCGTTGTCACCGTCGCCCCCGCCACCACCGCCCTGTACGATGCCGTGGTCCACGGCATCCGGTACAAAGAGGAGGGACTCTACCGGCGGTTTTTCCGGACCTTCCGCTCCGAGTGGAAAACCGGAATCCTCATCACCCTTCTTTGGGGTGTGGTTCTGGCGGTGCTGGGGTATCTCATGGCCGTGCTGCTGGCCATGGCCCAGGCGGAAAGCCGATATACCGTCCTTGCCGGCATCTATTTTGGGTTCCTGCTGCTGCTCATCGCCTGTGCCGCCTGGAGCATCACCATTCTGTCCCGGTTTACCTTCTCCTTTTCCGCTCTGACCTCCACGGCGATGCGGTTCACCCTGGGCCAGCTTCCCCGCTCTTTGGGGATTGCGCTGTCCACGGTGGGGCTCATTTTCTTCACCGTCCACTACCCCATCTGGGTATTTGCAGCCCCAGCCTGCGCCACCCTTGTCTGGTCCGTATTCACAGAGCCCGCATTCACCAAATACGGCGGCGGCCTGAAAAAGCCGGAGCCGGAGGAATAAGCGCAAAGAGTCCATGCTCAGGCCGGCATGGGCTCTTTTCTTTCCCCCATGTAAAATTTTCAAAAATTTTTGTTCTTTGGGCGCAACGATTCCCTTTGTTTTTCGTTATTATAAGTGAAAGAACAAAAACGGCCATTTTTCGTATTGACATTTTCTACGAAAAGAGCTTGTAAAATTTGTATATTAATTATTTGCCATTTTCAATTATTTCTTGTATAATATTATCGTTACGTTTACTGGAAAGGAGCTGAACACTGTGATTCAAAACTTGAATCAGGTGAGCTTTCAGGGATTCGGCACCGTCCTTCCGGAACGGGCACAGTCCAATACACCCGTGCCCAAAAATGCCGTTCAGATTCGGCTGCCCCAGACGGAGGCCGCCGTCTACCGGACGAAGACAGATACCCTTCTGACCTGCTCCGGGAATATGTGCGTGCTCTCCGTCAGCAAGGATGAGGAGGAATACCAGCACTATTACCTGGACAAATCCGTGTCCATCCGCCCGGGCGTGCTTTTCTCCCTCAATGTTTATAAAAATGACGTTACAGTGAGCCTTTCTGCGGAAGAAGCCCCCGAAAATGTGGGTGTGGACGTGGGCCGCAGTATGCGCATCGACAGCCAGCTGCGGGTTGCCGGAATCTACACCTTCTTCTACCAAGAGAAGGAGCAGGGCTTCCTGTTTCCGGGCGAGTCCCACCCCATGCCGGAGCTGACCTATGTGGACCAGGGCACCCTGCACTCCGTGGCAGACGGACAGGACTGGGTTTTGCAGCAGGGGGATGCCATGATTTACGCCCCCGGCCAGTGGCACATGCAGTACGCCGACATCGGCGTTGCCCCCCGGTTTGTGACCGTCTCCTTTGACCTGGACGGTGGGGACCTGTCCCCCCTCTATGGGCGGAAGCTGGCCGTCCCCCAGGAGGCCGTCACCCTTTTGCAGCAGATGCTCCGAACCCAGGAACGGGTGGATCCCTATTCGACGGATATGCTCATGGCCCAGCTGACCATGCTTTTGCTGCACCTGCTGCGGCAGGTCCAGTCCCCCTCCGGGGTCAAGCTCCAGGGCACCAACACCGTCCACAGCGAGAATGAGATCATCCGCCACGCCCAGCAGTATATCTCCGCCCACATCCGGGAGAAGCTCTCCGTGCGCCTCATTGCCCAGCAGGTGGATGTGAGCCCCAGCTATCTGACGGTGCTGTTCCAGAAGAACCTGCAGATCTCCCCCGGCGAGTATATCCGCCGCATCAAGCTCCAGGAGAGCAAGCAGATGATTCGGGAGAACAACCTGAACTTTACGGAAATCGCCGCGGCGCTGCAATATTCCACCGTCCACCATTTCTCCCGCCAGTTCAAGGAGAAATTCGGCATCACACCGACGGAATACGCCCGGTCGGTACGGTAAAATTTTTCCATGAAGCGGCTCTAACACAAAATTCTGTAGGGGCGGCTGCCAGCCGCCAGAAATCAAACGGGCCTGAGCGTTTTATTTCCAACGCTCAGGCCCTTTGGCTTTCGGGCGGCTGGGTAGCCGCCCATGCTGTTTTCTGTTTTACATCTGCTTCACGGATTTTATTCTTTTTCGCTGAACTGTCCCTGCTCGTTATACTTGCGGTAGACATACACCGCGCCGCCCAGTGCGCCGCCGGCCAGAATCACCAGCAAAATGGGGACGATGATGGGCACGCCCTTTTTCTTTGCGGGCTTCTGGGTCTCCTCCGTGGCAGCCGGGACGGACTCTGTGGGCACCGTGTCAGGCGCTGTTGTAGGAGCGGTTGTCGGCTCTGTAGTGGGGGCCGTGGTCTCCGCTACAGAGCGGCGGAAGGTAGCCTCAATGGTGTGGTCCGCCTTCACATCCGTAAAGGTGTACACGCCTACGGAGCCCATGCTCTTGCCATCCACCTTCACGTCCTCCACCTCATAATGCTTATCCGCCACAATGGTGAAGCTGGCGCTCTTGCCGGACTGGACGGAAACCTTACCGGACTGGCTGATGGTGCCGCCGGTTCCGGCGGTGGCCGTTACGGTGTAGGTCTTGCCGGTGGTGGTTGTGCTGCCCGTCGTATTGCCGGTAGTGGGCTTAGTGGTGCTGGATGTGGTGGTATTGGAAGCCGTGGTGGACTTTTCAATCGTAAGCTTTGCGATGTTGCTGACCGCATCCGTATAGTTGCCGCCCGCGGGGATATAGGCCCGGACATAGTAGGTGCCCACGGCGGAGGGCGGTGTGGTGGTCTGGCCCTTGGTCAGGGCCTCGTCGGTATAGTAATTGTAGATGATGCCGCCCTTATAGCTCTCCCCGTTGACGCCCGTAATCTTGATGCCCTCCATGGGGTGGGTCTTTCCGTCATGCTTGAAGGTCAGGTCCTTGATGGTGGCCGTGGGGGTTGCCGGGTTAATCTGGACAGTCACCATGCCGGATACGGCATCATACCCCTCCTTGGTCACTTGGTAGCCCACATGGTAGGTGCCCGCATTGGTGTAGCTGGGGGCGGTGGTCAGGGTATAGTCCCCGGTGTCGTTCTCCCGGAAGCGGATAGTAGAGCCGGTGGGAATGGAGACGGAGACGGAAAGGCTCTTGCCATCGTAGGTCTTTTCTGCCCCCTGGACGCTCACATCCGCCGCGGAAAAGCCGCCGTCCAGCGTCACCGCCAGGGCCTGGCTCTTATCGGAGCGCTCGGTATTGTCGTCCCCGGTGAAATAGGCAAAAAAGTAGTAGGTCTTACCCGGTGTCAAATCAATAAAGGTCCGGGTCTCCACCCAATTGGTGTCCGGCTTTTCCGAAGTGCTGCCGTAGGCGTACATGGCCGTTCCGACACCCTTGACCTCTTTCAGGGTCACAGAGCTGGCAGTCTTGCTCTCCAGCTCCAGGGTTGGGGCCGCCTGAGCTGCCTTAGGTGCCGGAGTGGGGTCGGGTGTGGGCTGCGGATTCTCCGCGGGCTCCTGCTTGGGCTCCTCCTTCGGCTGCTCCTTGGGTTCTTCCTTGGGCTGCTCCTTCGGCTCCTCCTTGGGCTCTTCTTTGGGCTCTTCTTTGGGCTGCTCCTGGCCGCCGGTGGAAAGGGTCAGGACCCCCGCGCTGCCGGAGGCTACAGGGTCTCCCGCATAGGTGTTGGTGCCGTCAGAGACGGATACCGCCTGGGTGTTCTCCGGCAGATACAAGTAGACGGTCCCCTCGTCATCCGTCACCACACCGTTCATGCCGTAGCTGTCCTCCGGGGTCAGGGTCAGAGCCGTCAGGGCCTTCCCTGCCACGGCCTTGCCCTCCCCGTCGGTCAGCTGCAGCTTGGTCTCTTTTACGGGCTTCTGCTCCTCCGTCGGATTGGTGCAGGTGGTCTGCTTTCCGTCCTCGCCCGCGCCCTTGCCGCCGTCCGTGCCTGCCTTTCCGGCGGTAAGCTTCAGGCTGCCGCCGGTGACGGTCATGGTGTCCGCGCCAACCGCGTTGCCGCCGTCGCCGCCCTTGGCATCCAGCGTGCCGGAGGTGCCGTCACCGCCCCGGATGTCCAGCATGCCGCCGGTAATATTGACTGTCTTCGCCCCGATGCCGTCCGCCCCGGTGCCGCCCTGGGCCGTCAAAGTCCCGGTGCCGGACAGGGTAATGCTCTCCTCGGCGGAAATCGCCGCGTGGTCCTGGGCCGTCAGGGTATTCTTCCCCACCAGCACCAGCTTCAGGCCCTTCTCCGCCGCCAGGGCGCTTTTCCCGGCCTCCGCCTGGATGGTCACGCCGCTGAGGGTAATTTCAGCCTCGTCCTTGGTCCGCAGAGTGTCCGTGGACACGCCGCCATCCTTCGCAGCTGTGACGGTCACAGGCTTTTTGCTGAGAATCACCAGCTCTTTGGCGTTTGCGTCATAGGCGTAGTCCTCGCCGTCCTTCAGGTCTTCTCCCGCAAGCCGCAGCTGGCCGCAGTCCAGCCACTGCAAGGGCGCTACCTGGGCCTCGTTTAAGTACTCGGTAATGGCTTTCAGCACCGCGAACTGGGGCAGCGCCTCCATTTTCTTCTGCTCCTCGCCGCTCTGGGCATAGAAGCAGTTCTCCCAGATTTCGTCGATGGTTCCGTACAGCGCCTGCTGCTCCGCCTTGGACAGCGTTTTCACTGTCTCCAGCCGGGGCAGGGCCTCCACCTCCTTGGCAAAATCCCCCGCCTCCGCCGCGGAAGCAGGCAGCGCAAGCGCTACGCACAGCAGAACGCTGAGCATAAAGCACAGTCCCTTTCTCTTACGCATAACAAATTCCTCCTTTTCCAATTCGTTTGCCTCAGTATACCACAAATCCAGGAAAGCAACAATAGACAATCTGTGAACAACCCCGTTTTTCAGGCAAACGCAGGATATCTTATAGATTTCTTAAACTTTTTCTCCCTTTTTCTTCCATTTCCCCCCAGCCAAGCAAAGCCCCCGGAACACTGCGTCCCGGGGGCTTCGCTTGGAAATAGAAAGAGAAGAGAGGTCTATCCTTAAAACGAAAGGGAGCTTTTTTTCTGGTGTTCCGCTTTCGTGCCTTTATCATAATCGGGGATTATGAAGGGAATTTAACGAAGTTACAAACAATTTGGAGAAAGTCTGTGAATAAATTTTCGCCGCGGCTGTCTGGCGGCACGGCGAAAGGGCTCTTTCGCAGCAAACACCGGCAGTCTGGCCAGGTGCCGCTTTTTTGTTGTAATGCCATTGTAGACGTGTGAAATGAAAATGTTAATATTTTTCGTATAGAATACCTGTAGCAAAAAAGGGAAAGCCATGTTATAATGACGTTGAACTATGCAGCCAAACTGCAATCACATCAGAACAAGGGATGGAAGGTGCATTTTTTTGACAGAGGAACTGAAACTTAACTTACAGAAAAAGGCCTGCCAGGTCCGTATGGGCATCATCGCCTCTACCCACAGCGCCAAGGCCGGGCACCCCGGCGGCAGCCTGTCGGCGGCGGAAATGTTTACGTACCTGTATAACCGGGAGCTGCGCGTTGACCCCGCGGACCCCAAGAACGAAAACCGGGACCGGTTCGTTCTTTCCAAGGGCCATACCGCGCCCGGGCTGTATTCAGCGCTTGCCTACCGGGGCTTCTTCCCGGTGGAGGACCTGCTGACCCTGCGGCACATTGGCAGCTACCTCCAGGGCCACCCCAATATGAATAGCGTCCCCGGCGTGGACATGTCCACCGGCAGCCTGGGCCAGGGCATTTCCGCCGCCGCCGGCATGGCCAAGGGTGCCAAGTACCTGAACAAGGACATTAACGTCTATACCCTTCTGGGTGACGGCGAGATTGCCGAGGGCGAAGTATGGGAGGCACTGATGTTTGCCGCCCACTATCATCTGGACAACCTCTGTGTCATCATCGACCTGAACGGCCTGCAGATTGACGGTCGGACCTGTGACGTGATGAACTCCGCCCCCGTGGATGAAAAGTGCAAGGCCTTCGGCTGCAACGTGGTGACCATCGACGGCCACGACTTTGGCCAGATTGAGCAGGCCTTCGCCGCCTTCCACGCCTGCACAGACAAGCCCACCTGCATTCTGATGCACACCACCAAGGGTAAGGGTGTCAGCTTTATGGAAAATCAGGTTGGCTGGCACGGCAAGGCCCCCAACGACGAGGAATACAAGATTGCTATGGACGAGCTGGAGAAGGCCATGGCGGAACTGGAGGCAGCGAAATGAGTGAAGTCAAGAAAATCGCCACCCGGGACAGCTATGGCGCGGCCCTGGTAGAGCTGGCCCAGAACGGCGCGGACGACCTGGTGGTCCTGGACGCGGACCTGGCCGGTGCCACCAAAACCGGCACCTTCAAAAAGGCCTACCCCGACCGCCACTTTAACTGCGGCATTGCCGAATGCAATATGATTGGCGTGGCCGCCGGTCTATCCACCATGGGGCTAACCCCCTTTGCCAGCAGCTTTGCCATGTTCGCCGCGGGCCGTGCCTTTGAGCAGATCCGCAACTCCGTGGGCTACCCCCACCTGAACGTAAAGGTTGCCGCCAGCCACGGCGGTATCTCCGTGGGCGAGGACGGTGCCAGCCACCAGTGTTGCGAGGACTTTGCCCTGATGCGTACCATCCCCGGGATGGTGGTCATGTGCCCCAGCGACGATGTAGAGGCCAAGGCCGCCGTCAAGGCCGCCTACGCCCACAAGGGCCCCGTCTATATCCGCCTGGGCCGTCTGGCCGTCCCCGTGTTCCACGAGGCAGATGGCTTCCATTTTGAAATCGGCAAGGGCGAACAGCTCACCGAGGGCACCGACGTTGCCATCATCGCCACGGGCCTCATGGTCAACGAGGCTTTGATTGCCGCGGAGAACCTAAAGCAGCAGGGCATTTCCGCCCGGGTGATCAACCTTTGCACCATCAAGCCCCTGGATGAGGAGCTGGTTCTGAAAGCCGCCCGGGAGTGCGGCAAGGTCATCACCTGCGAGGAGCACAACATCATCGGCGGCCTGGGCGAAGCAGTCGCCGGCCTCTTGGGCGAAAAGTGCCCCACGAAGCTGCGCCGCATCGGTGTCAACGATGAATTCGGCCACTCCGGCCCCGCCGTCGCCCTCCTCAAACAGTTCGGCCTCAGCGCGGAGCACATTGAGGAAGTGGCCAAAGAGCTGGTAAAGGGCTGATTGACCGCAATCTCCCCGTTTTCTTTCCGAACATAAAAAGCCCTGGATTTTCAAGCATTTCGTCTGAAAATCCAGGGCTTTTCTCGTCTATTTTCCAAACAGATCACTGTGGGTCCCAGTCCGGGCCAGGGTCAAAACCAAAATATCATCTTCAATGCGGTATACCAGCAGCCAGTCCGGCAGGATATGGCATTCTCTGTGCCCAACCCAATCTCCGGTCAGGGCGTGATCCCTGTTCTTTTCCGGCAGCATTTCCCCGCAGGACAGCTTTCGAATGATATTATCCAGCAGCTCAATATCCATATGCCGCTTCAACGCCAGCTTATAATCCTTTTTGAACTGTGTCGTCCAGACAATATCACGGTTCATCTTTTCAGCTCCCGAAGGGCCTCTTCTACGTCGGAATAATGCTTCACACTGGGGTCTCTGGCAATCCGTTCGGCCTCCAGCATGGCGGCGATCGTCTCTTTATTCGGCTGTTCCAGCCGGATCTCAAAGGGGAAGCCACCTACCCGAAGGGACTGCCGCAGGAAAACATTGATGGCGGTGGTTAAGTTCATGCCCAGTTCTCCATAAAGGCTTTCGCACTGCTTTTTGATTTCACTGTCCATCCGGACGCTAAAATTTGTACTGGCCATTATTACAGCTCCTTTGCAATTTATTGTATGTATATTATATGCTTATTGCATTGCAAAGTCAAGCTATTTTGTCACATAACCGGTGGAGTCCACAGCTCTTCGCCGGTACCTTCCGAGGCGGGGGCTTCGGGGGTAGGTGTCATTTGGATGGGGGTCTTTGTAAGGGTGGCGGTTCTCGCGTAATAGCGGGCGCTGTCCACCTGAACCAGGGAAACCTCCCCGGCGGTCCAGAGGACGGTTAGTTTGCTGTTTACGTAAATCGTCTTCTCCGGCGTTCCCGTCAGCTGAAAGCTTGCGTAGAGCTTGCAATCGCTCCCGGCGTAGCCGTCCCAGGGGGTGAAGGTCTGGGCGTTTTCCAGCCAGTCCGTTGGAACATAGGCTTTTCCCTCGGATTCCAGAACCGCCGTGTACCCTGCCGGGGCGGTTTCCCCGTCCAGGACCCGGACCGTTTCTCCCAGAGTGCAAAAGCGCAGAATCAGGGGCACGCCATCCACTTTGACATTGGCCGCGCCGGTTTTCTCCCCCTCTGCCAGCAGGCGCAGGGTGCCCATGGCCCGCAGGGAAATGTCTCCCCCGTCCTGGGGGCCGCCTCCGCCAGAGACACCGCCGGAAGAATCGGAGGAGCCGCCCTCTGCCGGGGGCGTATAGGGATAGCGGCTGAGCTGGGCGGCGGGCAGGAAGCCGGTTTTGCCATTATAGTTTACATAATAGCAATTCTCCAGCTCCTCCAGCACCTCCACCTTTGCGTTGGTGGCCAGGGTTTCCAGGGGCTCCCCCAGGCAGGAGAACTCCCCATAGAGCCCCGCGTTCCACAGGGCGTAGCCCGTAAAGCCCTCAAAGGACTCGTCGGCAAACCGGAAAAGCCGGGTTTCCACCAGCCCCTCTTTCCCGTCCACACGAACCTTGGCGTAGGTTCTGTCATAACCCATAACCTCCACCGCCGTTCCGCCGTCCAGCAGTCCCCAAACCGCCGGGATTCCCTCCCCCATGACCCGGGTTTCGGTGGTCTTTGGGGCGGTGGTCTCTGGGACGGTGGCTTCCGTGGGCTGGGTAGTTGGGGCCTGGGTGGGCCCCTCCGTCGGGACGGTGGTGGGGTCCTGCCGCTGCCCGGCACAGCCGGTGAACAGCAGAAGCAGCCCTAACAAAATGGCAATTGTTTTTTTCATAGCCTCTCCTCCTTAGCCCTGGCCGTAGACGGCGGCGATGATCTCATGGATATAGTGATAGCCGTCGGTGCCGGGCCGGTAGGTGTTTTCGTTCTGCTTGGCGATGTAGCCGATGCTCCGGATGACGGTGCCGCCGTAGACGGTCTGCATATTGCCGTTTTCATCCCGCAGGAGGATGTAGGGCCGCATCACCAACTCCTCCTTGCAATCCTCCAAAGAGAAGCCCACCAGGACGTTGGTATACTGGGTGAGGTTGCCCGCATCGCCGAAGACCGGGTCGGACACGCCCTTTTTGTAGGCGAAGTTGTGTTTTCCGGTTTCCAGGGTCAGGTCCTTGTCCCCCAGGATGGATTTCTTTGCCACCACGGTGCCGTATTCCTCCAGGGTAAAGCCCGCAAGCCCGGCTCCTGTCAGGGCGGCCTTAGTGGCCCCATCCAGGGCGGTAATCATCCGGATGCCCTTGGTGCCGGTAAGGCGGATGGAGCTGCCGGAATATTGCAAGAGGTTGTCCAGCTCCGGGATATGCTGTGCCGTAATGCCGCTCTCGGTCCGTATCACCCGGTAGACCCGCATTCCCGTGGGGTACCGGCCGTGTGCGTCCCCGGAAGAGGTATTGTAAGAATAGCACACCAGCGTTTCTGGGATTTTCTCCGACAGCGCCACCCGCCCCTGTTCTACAGGGTAAGGCGCACCATCCAGCCAGACAGATTCTTCCCCTTCCAGTTCCGTACCGCTCAAATCCAGGAAGTTTTCGCTATAGGGTATCTCCCGGGTTTCCTCCGCCTCACAACGTGTACAGCTGCGCTTCTGCACCCCAGCTCTGGAGAGCGTAGGCATCGTTACGGTAACCCAGTCCCCAAAGTCGTGGCTGAGGGCGGGTGTGCGGTCCGCAACCTTTTCATCTCCACAAATTTCACAAGTATACACGGTAAAACCGCCTGTTTTGCAGGTCGCCTCAAAAGCTTCCACCGTATAGCTGTGCGCCTCCAGGCATTGGCCAACAGGGAAGGTAATGGTTGCGGCCAAGCCGCTATCCGTAGTAGCCCGAACGGTCGCCTCACCCTTTTTGAGCGGGCACAGGGATATGGTATTTTCCGCCGAATTATCGTAATTGTTGCTCTTTCCCAGAATTTCCGGCGTCAAAATTTCCCAGCTGGCAACGCTTTCATAGGCATTACCCGGCGTAAATACAGCGCGGACCGACACCCGATCGCCATTGTTTACCACGCCAAGCTTCATAGAATGTGCCTCATCCGCAGCTTTTGTCACCGTCACCTTGCATCCGGCCTCTCTGTCCGTACCCGGCCAAATTTCCAGAACCACACGTTCTCCCGCGGACAATCTTGTGAAGACATGTCGTGTATTTTCATCCCAGCTTTCGCCATATCTTTCCGCAGCCACCGAAATATATCCGCAATTCTCCGCGGAAAAGACATAATTTCCATTTTCCTTCGCTGTAAACACTACAATACGTTCTCCGTATTGTGTGTCATACTTCAAAGAAAGTGTCTCGTTTTCTTTCAGCTCTCGAGCCTCACGGGCAATAACAGAAACAGATGCTGTTTTTCCATTGCATGTTGCTGTTAAAATCGCCCTTCCGGCTTCTTTTAATTGGAAACCGCACGTCGCCTCATACCGGTCCATCATTTCCAAAACTCTCGTGTTATTGCAGGTCCACTGTATTGGTCCGTATGCTGTCAGCGGTTCAAGAATCGCGCTGACTTCCCCATATGTTGTATTCCCCTGCGCAATATCAAGGACAATCTCCTCCTGGTCAAACGACAGCTTGTTTACCTGTTCCGCACTTGCTTTCCATTGAAAAGATCCTGTAGCGCCATACCTCATGTAGTTGCCACCCATCCAAATATCATAGGTTCTCCCGGCAATCAAATAAAAAGTATGCTGGACCGTATTTTTGTCATAGAAGGAGTTAAGCGGTGTCATTCTTTCTTTATTGTAATTTACCTCAAAACCACAGCTATCATATCCTTCTCTGGCAAAATTTTCCATTGTTCCGGAATAATATCCCGTTTTATCCGGTGTAAATTGATAGTATCGGTTTGTACCAAATGTATCTACGTAGATTTCTTCCTGAAACGGACATTCAATTGTCTTTACCCCGGTAGAAACTGTGTGAATTGTTGTTTGTGTGGAAAGTCCGGTATTTTTGTCCGTTGCCGTAATTGTTACGCTTCCCTCCGCAATTGCCCGAACCGTACAGCCACGGAAGGATAGCTGGCTTAACACAACAATACCCTCTTGGTCCAAGGAAAACGCACAGTCCGCGGTTGCGCCATAGGGATAGGCCATTATACGAAGCGCGCAATCCTCCCCTACCTCCAGTGGCACACGATCAGCCGATTGAAAGGCAATTCGTTTTGCAGCCTCTCCATGCTCAATCCAGGTAAGGCTGCCGCCGTAGTTTTTTAGTCTCTCTTCCACATAGGAATTGTAATCACCGATTGTATAATGCGCTTCGGCGCAAACCCTGTAAAACGCCGTATCGTCAATCTGATAAGGGATGCTTTCCGTGAAAACAATCGTTTTGAGCCTGGGGCAATCCGCAAAAGCGTATGCTCCTATTCTGTTGGCACCAGATATCGTTACTTTTTCCAGCTGTTCCAGCCCTTCAAACGTGCCTGCAGAAATCTCCGGGTAGCTATTGACTACAAGTTCCGTAATCTGGTCCCGATACTTTTGCCATGGCAGCTGGTCCACAGGGGGATAATTTTGAATCAGGCCGGAAACGGTTAATACACCATTTTCCAGCACCCAACTTCCGTAGGCTCCAATATTTCCGTAATTTGCCTCTTTGATAACAAGCGCGGAAGGAACAAATAAATCAACTGCCCGATATGCCTCCGTTTCCCGCCGAAGTACGCGCATGTCATAACTTCCAACCTCCGTCGGAAGGCCGTCCGTATTCAATCCGGATGCCGGCGAAAAGTTTAGATAGAACCCATCGTCATAAAAAGAGACATAGGCCTCCGGATTGACATAGGAACCATTGTAGGAAATTCCAAAGTGCAGATGGTACCCGTCCGCTACCCCCGTGCGGCCCGTATAGCCAATCACGTCTCCCACATTCACCGAGGTACCCGGTGTAACGTCGTAGGAACTCAAGTGCATATAGATAGAAGCATACCCGTCTCCGTGGTTCAAGGAAACGTAATACCCCGCCGACGGGCTGTGCGCCGCTTCCGTTACAACGCCGGAACGGGCCGCGTATACCGGCCAATCGCAGCCGGTTTCCAAGTCAATTCCCTGGTGGTAGCCGTTCCCATCCATACCGAACGGACGTTGAATAGACAAGAAGGAACAGGGCACCAGCCATCCGGTTTGACGGCTCGGAAGATAATTTCCGTTCTCGTCCATCAAGGAATAGGTCTTTCCATTACCATCGTAATAGAATGTTTGCTGGGACGTCCGAATGGATGCCGTCAGCTTTTCTTGCCATAAAGCGGTGAAATTCCGCTCTCCTGTCGAATCTGCCGAAATTTCCGTATATATATGGTCATTTTCGCACCATCCGGCAAAGCGATACCCCAGCTTAACAACCTTCGCTGGCAGCTCCACCATGTCTCCAGAAAGATAGGCATCCGGACAGTTATCAAGAATTGTGCCGCCATCAGCGTCAAAGGAGATACCGTATTTCCGCGCTTGGGCCTCGTCCTCCTCCGATTTCTCCAGGCGTTCTTTCTCCTCCTTGTCCAGCTTCTCGTCCCCCTCGCACTCCGCGCATACAAACCCGCAGGGCACTTCTTCCTTCGCCTCTGCATAGCCGCAGTTCTCGTCATGGGTATGCGCACAGTCCAGGACCTTTTGAATACAGCCGCTTTCCTCGGAGCAAACATGACCGCATAGCACCTCCGGCACCGCCTCCACGTGGCCGCAGCCCTCTTGATGGACAACCTGTCCATTTTCGTCCGCCGCACAGTCACACTCTACTCCCTCAATTCCCGGGGCATAACCGCAATCTCCATGGACATGGATGCAGCTTCTCTCCTCCCGGTAGCATTCCTCCGTATGCTGATGGTTGCAGGGGCTTCCCGCCTCCCCGGGAGCATAGCCGCATTCCTCCGTATGTACGCTGTGATGCGGACATAAACCCGTGTCTTCCACCGCCGCAGCCTTCACCGGCGCGTAATCCAGGATCAGGGCCGCCGTCAGCAGTCCACACAAGATTTTCTTGAAGAGCCTTCTTTTCATTGCGTTTCCCCCTATATTTTCTTCTTTCTATGTTCAGCATACTACGTTTTGCGCATTTGTCCGCCAAATCGTCTCATAGTCGCAAGAGAATTTTTCCAAAACACCTTCCATTGATACTCAAACGAATCATTCTTCATCTACAATGTGACAAATGCCTCTTATCACATTATATAATGTCGCAATTTAAATATCAACTGCAACATTACAGACAATTTAACAAAAAATAATTCCCGGTTAAAATAATCGGGAGGTGGATTCAATGGCCAAGGCAGCAGAAGTATCTTTCGACAACTCCGAACGCTATCGGGATTTGGGCTACGCGATTTCCTACTATCGCAAACGCAGAGGACTGACACAAGAGCAGCTTGCGGAAAGCATAGGTGTCAGTCGGCAGCATATGGGGGCCATTGAAGCGCCCAATATGGTCCGCGCGGTATCACTGGACGTGCTTTTCAACATTGCCTCAGTCCTGGAAATTGAGCCATATCTGCTGCTGAAATTTTCACCAGATAAATGAGCGTACTGAATATCCTAAATATTGAAAAATCCGAACCCATTCCCATCTGAATCGGTTCGGATTTTTATTGTCTGTATATTTGCGCCTGCAATGACAGCAGACATAGCCTGTACGAATTCGCCTCAGCGTCCTTATCCCACAAGTCTGTGCCGCCCCTCATCAGTCTCGGCTTCGCCGAGCCAGCTTCCCCGGAGGGGAAGCCTTTTTCCTACATACTCCCCTTTTCCAGCAGGAACTCCGCGATGGTGTCCAGGAAGATTTCGCCGTAGCGCTGGGCCTTGACACTGCCCACGCCGCTGATGTTGTAAAAGTCCTCCATGGTCCGGGGGCATTTTTTTGCCATATCCTCCAGGGTGGCGTTGGAGAAGATGATATACACCGGGACCCGCTCTTTTTTGGCGATTTTCAGGCGCAGGTCCTTTAGCACATCGTACAGCGCCCCCGTTCCCCCCTCCACGAGAATCGGCGCGGGCGATTTTTTCTTGTCGGGCTTTACCAGCATACCGACCTGCTCCCCCTCGAACAGGACCTTTCCCGCCTTTTCCGTCAGGCAGATGCCCCCGTGGACCGGGTCGGTACGCAGATAGCCCTGGGCCTCCAGGGCCTCGGCAACCGTCCGCAAATCGTTCCGATCCGCCCCCCGGCGCTTGCCGTAGACGCTCAGGTCCTGGAGACCCATTTGCAGCAGCCGCTTTTCCCGGCTGCCCAGCAGCACCCGCAGAATACTGGTCACGCCGATGGAATAGCCCAGTTTCGCGGTGACCCGCTGGACGCAAAGGAGGATGTCCCTTGCCTCCCCGGTGATATCCTGCCGCGTCAGGTCCGTGTCACAATTGCCGCAGTTGCCGCATTTTGCCTCGTGGCTCTGGCCGAAATAGTCCAGAATATACCCCCGGAGGCAGTCATTTGTCTTGCAGTAGCCCACCATCCGGTCCAGCCGCTCCAGGTCCTGCCGCTGCAGCTGCTCCTGGGCTTCCAAGGAAAGCTCCGCCCCGCCCGCGGGGTGCCCAATCAGGTATTTGGCGGTTTCCACATCCCCCGCAGAATACAAGAGGATGCACTCGGCCTCCGCCCCATCCCGGCCGGCCCGGCCCGCCTCCTGATAGTAGCTCTCCAGGCTCTGGGGCATGTTGTAGTGGATGACGTAGGCCACGTTGGACTTGTCGATGCCCATGCCAAAGGCATTGGTGGCAACCATCACAGGGGCCCGGTCGTAGAGAAAATCCTCCTGGTTTTCGTGGCGCTCCTGGTCGGAAAGTCCCGCGTGGTAGCGGGTGGCCCGGATGCCCGCCTGACGCAGACGCTCACAGACCTGCTCCACATTTTTCCGGGTGGAGCAGTAGATGATACCGGATTTGTCCCGGCGCTCCCGCACCAGCTCCAGAATGGCCGCGGGCTTTTGCCGGGGCTTGCGGACCTCAAAGCGCAGGTTGGGCCTGTCGAAGCCCGTCACCACATGCACAGGGTTTTGCAGCTTTAAAATCTCCTCGATGTCCTGCCGCACCCGGTCCGTCGCCGTGGCGGTAAAGGCGGAAACCACCGGCCGCACCGGAAGACACTTTAAAAAGTCCACAATTTTCAGGTAGCTGGGCCGGAAATCCTGCCCCCACTGGGAGATACAGTGGGCCTCGTCCACCGTAACCATGTCCACCCGGCGGGCCTGAATGGCCTCCAAAAAGCCGTCGGTCAGCAGCCGTTCCGGGGCCACATAGATGATTTTGTACATGCCGGACTGGATATTCCGGTACACCAGCCGAATCTGGCTGGGGGTCAGGGAGCTGTTGACGTAGGCCGCGGCCACACCGGCGTTTTTCAGCGCCATCACCTGGTCCCGCATCAGGGAGATGAGGGGCGAGACCACCAGCGTCACCCCCTCCATCAGCAGCGCCGGAATCTGATAGCACAGGCTCTTGCCGCCGCCGGTGGGCATGATGCCGAATACGTCCCTGCCGTCAAGCGCCCCATCTATCAGCTGCTCCTGTCCGCCCCGGAAGGACGTATAGCCAAAAACCCGGCGCAAAACCGATTCCTTTGTTTCCATTTCTCTTTCCTTTCCGCTTCTGAAAGCCCTCCGCGATTTCACATTGCTTTCATTGTATCAGCGGGGCCCTGTTTTGTCAATTTGTCGAAAACATAATGATAAATCCCCCTTTTGTCGGACCGGTCCGGGGCTAAATGGACTCCGGCGGCTCTTTTTTCGCTTCCGGCTGAAAAATAATGGACTTTTTCCTGTTTTTCCCTGAATTTTTTTCAATTCAAAACCGGGCTTCCCCTTTCAAATCGTCCAAACTATGTATAAATTGTGTATGTTTTGTGAACTATGTGGAATTTCGCATTGTTTTTTTGTGTACAATGGCTCTTGATTTTATGCACAAAAAAAGAGATAATCTGCTCATGGATAAAGGACTTATGCGCCTTTTCCAAAAAACTTTCATATCTGTTAAGGAGGAGTACAAATGATTAGCTTTTTGCTCTGCCTGGCAATCCTGATCGCGGGCTACTTCTTCTACGGCAAGGTCGTAGAGAATACCTTCGGGCCGGATGACCGTGAAACCCCCGCCGTTCGCATCAACGATGGCGTGGACTACGTGGTCCTGCCTCAGTGGAAGCTGTTCATGATCCAGCTGCTCAACATTGCGGGCCTTGGCCCCATCTTCGGTGCCCTGAGTGGTGCCCTGTGGGGACCCATCGTGTTCCTGTGGATTACCTTCGGTACCATTTTCGCCGGCGGTGTCCACGACTATTTCTCCGGTATGCTGTCCGCTCGTAACGATGGCGTGTCCATCTCCGAGATTTCCGGCATCTACCTGGGCAGCGCGATGAAGAACGTCATGCGTGTTTTCAGCGTGGTGCTGCTGGTTATGGTCGGCACCGTCTTCGCCGTCGGCCCCGCCGGCCTGCTGCAGCTGCTGTGCGCAAACGCCCCCGGCGTTCTGAGCAGCAAGATGTTCTGGCTGATCGTGATTCTTGTCTACTACTTCATCGCTACCTTCCTGTCCATCGATAAGCTGATTGGCAAGGTTTACCCCGTTTTCGGCATCTGCCTGATTGTCATGGCTGTGGGCGTGGCCTTCGGTATCTTCACCAAGGGCTATGTCATCCCCGAAATCTGGAACAACCTTGGCAACCACCATCCTAAGGGCACCCCCATCTGGAGCTTCATGTTCATCACCGTGGCCTGCGGCGCTATCTCCGGCTTCCACGCCACCCAGAGCCCCCTGATGGCCCGCTGCCTGAAGAGTGAGAAGCAGGGCCACTTCGTGTTCTACGGTGCCATGGTCTCCGAGGGCATCATCGCCCTGATCTGGGCTGCCGCTGGCTGCGCCCTGTACACCGGTGAGGAGCTGCTGGCCCTGGGCGGCGGCGGTTCCACCGCTGTTTACGATGTCTGCAAGAAGACCATGGGCGGCATCGGCATCGCGCTTGCCATGCTGGGCGTTATCGCCTGCCCCATCACCTCCGGCGACACCGCCTTCCGTTCCGCCCGTCTGGTTCTGGCCGACTGGTTCCATATTGACCAGAAGGTTTGGAAGAACCGCCTGCTGCTGTGCGTTCCCGTTCTGGGCATCGGTGCCTTCCTGGGCATCGGCAACGCCCTGGGCAAGATTGACTACACCATCATCTGGCGTTACTTCAGCTGGACCAACCAGACCCTGGCTATGA
>USQL01000015.1 GCA_900556935.1 uncultured Eubacteriales bacterium
CTCCACATTCCCCCGCTGCGGCGGGGACCTTCTCCAGCAGGAGAAGGCTTTTTGGCTTCCGTCAGAGGGTATACGCTCAACGAACTACTCAGTTTCGCAAATTTTATTTCGCCATTTTCAGCTTCTCCGCCTGGTCGGCGGTGGCGAGGGTGTCGATGATTTCGTCCAGGTCGCCGTCCATGACGGCATCGATTTTGTAAAGGGTCAGGCCCACCCGGTGGTCCGTGACCCGGCCCTGGGGGAAATTATAGGTGCGGATGCGCTCGTTGCGCATCCCGGAGCCCACCTGGCTGCGGCGCAGGCCGGTCACCTGGCTGTCCAGGCGCTCCTGCTCCTGCTCGTAGAGCTTGGAGGCCAGCATCCGCATGCATTTCTCCCGGTTCTGGACCTGGCTGCGCTCCTCCTGGCAGGCAACCACAATCCCGGAGGGCTTGTGAATCAGCCGGACGGCGGAGCTGGTTTTGTTTACGTGCTGGCCGCCGGCACCGGAGGCCCGGTAGACCTGCATCTCAATATCCGCGGGGTTCAGCTGCACGTCCACCTCTTCCATCTCCGGCAGCACCGCCACGGTGGCGGTGGAGGTGTGGACCCGGCCGCCGGACTCCGTTTCCGGCACCCGCTGGACCCGGTGGACCCCGCTTTCGTATTTCATCCGGGAGTAGGCCCCCCGTCCGTTCAGAACGAAGTCCGCTTCTTTCACGCCGCCAAGCTCGGTTTCGTTATAGTTCATGAGCTCCACGCTCCAGCCCTTCCGGGCGGCGTACATGGAGTACATGCGGAACAGGCTGTGGGCAAACAGGGCGCTTTCCTCGCCGCCAACACCCCCGCGAATCTCCACAATGACGCTTTTTTCGTCGTTGGGGTCCTTGGGAAGCAGCAGAATCTGCATTTCCCGATAGAGCCGTTCCTTCTCCGCCTTGGCCTCCTGGAAGGTCTGCTGGCACAGCTCCTTCATCTCCGGCTCGCTCATGAGCTCCTGAGCGTCCCGCATCTCTTGGTCCGCCCGGTTGTAGGCGGCGTAAGCCTCCACAATGGGCTCCAAATCGTTTTTCTCCCGCAGCAGCTTGGATGCCTGCTTGGGGTCCGCGTAGAAGTCCGGCTGCTCGGACTTGGCGCAGAGCTCTTCATATCGGCTGGATACCGCTTCCAGTTTTTCCAGCATGGTTTCACTCCTTCAAAAATTTTCCCGGATAGGTCCGCCCGCTTTGGGACAAAGTATTACGGAACCCTCCTGTAGACATTCAGGATGCAGCTGACGGTGTCCTCCAGGCGCTGGGTGTTCTCCAGACGGGTAAGGCCCGCCTTGCCAACCCGGAATACGTGGGGGGTCATGGAAAACAGCTGCATGATTTCCGCCCCCTCCACCGCAAAGGAGAAGGAAATGGGCCGGCTGTCCAGCCGCCGGAAGCCGGGGTAGTCCTGCACAGGGTGCTTTTCCTTGCGGTGAATCTCGTCATAGATAATGGATTTAAGCCCCATGAGATGGTCCTCCGCCGCCACTACCTGGAGAAACAGCCCGTCTTCTTTCAAAACCCGGTGAAATTCCTCCGGCAGGGTGACGGCAAACAGGCTGGTGAGCACCCCGACGCTTTGGTCCTTCACCGGGATATGGGCCGCCGTGGCGCAGAGCCACTGGGCATCCTTGTATCTGGCCGCGGCGTACCGCACCGCCTCCTTGGAGATATCCAGCCCTGTAAGTGGAAGCGCCAGGGCGTGGGACAGGGCGGCGCAGTAGTACCCCTCGCCGCAGCCCACGTCCAATAGATTCCCGGCAGCGCCGTATTCCCGGGCGGCTTCGATCAGGGCCTGGGCGATGGGTGCGTATTTCCCCGTGTCCAGAAAGGCCCGGCGGGAGAGCACCTGCTCCCGGGTGTCCCCAGGGTCTAAGGCGTGCTTTTGCTGCACCGTCAAAAGGTTTACGTAGCCCTGTCGGGCTACATCAAAGCTGTGGCCCCCGGGGCAGACCAGCCGTTTTTCCTGTTTTTCCAGCGCCAACGCGCAGATGGGACAGCGTAGCTCCATACCCGCATCCTCCATACAAACTCTACCCCTTATCATACCCCAAATTCCCGCTCCCGTCAAACCCAATCTTTCCCAAAAAGGAGGGCTTTTCTTGCGAAAACTGCTGTGTCTCGCTCTGTTGAGCCTCTGCCTTGCCGTGCCCGCCCGGGCGGAGGCTCCCACGGTTGCCCTGACCTTTGACGACGGCCCCTCCGGCCGGTTTACCGCCGCCCTGCTGGACGGCCTGGAGGAACGGGGCGTGAAGGCCACCTTTTTCCTCTGCGGCTACCGGATTCGGCAATATCCGGATATGGCAGCCCGGATTGCCCAGGCGGGCCACGAGCTGGGCTGCCACGGCTTTACCCACGACTCCATGGCCGCCATGAGCCGCCGGAACATTGCCGAGGAAATCGCCGCCACCCTGGCCCTGATGCCGGAGGGTAGCCGGGTAAAGCTCCTCCGTCCCCCCGGGGGCTGCTGCAGCGACGCGGTCCGCCAGGTGGCGGAGGCCAAAAAAATGCCCATCCTGCAGTGGTCCGTAGACCCGCAGGACTGGGCAATTCATGACGCGGCAGTGGTCAAGGCCAGGGTTTTAAAGAATGTCAGGGACGGGGATGTGATTCTTCTCCACGATATGTCCACCAGCTCCGTCCAGGCCGCTCTTTCCATCATCGACACCCTCACCGCCCGGGGCTTCCACTTCACCACCGTCTCTCAGCTGGCCGCGGAGAAGGGGGTACGGCTGGAGCCGGGGAAGCGGTATTACCGGTTTGGAGAATAGCTACTCCTGATAGGTCGCCCCGCAGACGGCGTAGTAGAAGCTTTCCGGCTTGACCATGGTCTTCTCGTACTCGTTGCACCAGGAGTGATTGTAGAATAGGCCGTCTGTCGCGTCGATGTGGGCCAGCAGGGCCGCGTTGGGGTCCGCGACCCCATCCAGCTCGCACAGGTAGACATTGCAGTGGGGACACACGGCATAGTACCGGGTGTGGTATTCCGGCGGAATCATTTTCCAGGTGTGGTCCGCGGGGATGACCAGCTTTAGCTCAATTCCGCAGCGGCTGCATATCTGATTTAATTCTCTTTTGCTCCATACGGTGCAGATTCCTCTGCTACCATCTGATAGCTTGGCTCGGTTTCGTAAACGACAGGCTTGTGTTCCACCCCATCCGGGCAGTATTGCTGAATCAGCTCATCCAGTTTGCTCTGTTTTCTCTCATTGCTCATTCGTCCTCACCGCCTTCCTCTATTTGAAGCGGATTGTGAACGCACGAGTTCACAATCTCAGTTTCATTCGCTTTCTGCAAACTCGGCGTTGCATCCTCCAGCAATATTCTGTCGAAGTCGCTTTGATACAGCTGATCCTGCACGATGCGATATTTTTCAAACTCGCTCAGGGCGTGCTGCTCCGCAATTTTGGCAGAAATGCTTCCCGCATTGGTCAGAATTTCCTTTCGACTCAGCCGAAGAACGCCCTCGAACTGTTCTGCCCAATCCTCCATCGTCATAGGAACTTGTTCCTCAGCTCGCAGCTCCGCCAAATCAAGATAGGCGTTGACGATTCTCGCCATCGCAGAAAGTTCTTCCTGTGTCAGATAATTCTTGGCAATCACCACATCGAATTTCTGAATTTTACCGTTGGGAGCATCCTTCCAAGTGGTCAGCCCCATGTGCTCCTTGCTGCTGTCGGCACGGTGATAGATGGTCTCTGCCGCCGTTTCGCCATGGATCGCCCAATGAAGCTGATTCTGCACCCGTGCGAAAAACAGCCTTGTCGTTTCTGCCTTGGCATCGTAGTCAATACTGGTGGCATAGATGTCGGTGATCTTCTGGTAAAACCGCCGTTCCGAAAGGCGAATTTCACGGATGCGCTCCAGCTGTTCTTCAAAATAATCTTTTGTCAGAATAGTTCCGCCGTTTTTCAGGCGCTCGTCATCCATAGCAAAGCCCTTCACAGTAAATTCTTCAATGATACGGTTTGCCCACTTTCTGAACTGCACCGCACGGGGAGAATCCACCTTATTGCCCACGGCAATGATGGCGCTCAGATTATAGTGATTGGTGTTGTAGGTTTTGCCGTCCGCAGCAGTTATTCGAAATTTTCGAATAACTGAATTCTCATCGCTCTCTCCGTCGGCAAATATTTTTTTCAAGTGATAATTGATGGTGTGCGTTTCCACATTATACAGAAGTCCCATCATTTTTTGGGTCAGCCATACATTTTCATCGCAATATACTGCATTTACATCGCTTTCCCCGGTGGCGGTGATGAATGTCAGATATTCCGCAGCGGAGGAACGAACGATGCTGATTTCACGCTTGCCTTTCTTCATCATCCCACCTCAATCTCTGCAATAATCTTTCTCTTTGCAACGGTAGAACCGAGTTTATTACTGTTCACATCAAAATCATCAAACAGTCCGGCAAAGCTGCTTTCGGAGGATGATCCTTTTGCAGAGCTTTCAATATGGTTGAATACACGCTCCAAGGTTTCGTTCAGGTTTTCATCGTTGTCGGCTCTGAGATTGACATTGCAAAACAGCTCGGACGGAAGAATAAAGAAGCCCTTTTCTTCTACCAAGCCGTCACGAGCTTCTTCTGCATCGGTATCGGGCATTTTGGCATAATCAAAATCGGTATTTCCGGCTTCCTGTTCACCGGAATTGATGTAGTTGGTCAGGTTCTCGGAGATATAGCGATAAAACATGGTTCCGAGAACATAGTTCTTAAAATCCCAGCCGTCAACGGCACCACGAAGTTCATCAGCGATTGCCCATATCGCACGATGCAGCTCGTCACGCTCTTGCTCTTTCTTTGTATCAACCATGGTTTCCCTTCTCCTTTTCGTTCGGTATAAATTCCAGAATATCGTCAACGCCACAATCGAGGGCACAGCAAATTCTTTCGATGCTCTCTAAGGCTATATAGTTGTCGCGCTTTAATCGGGTAATGATGTTAGCACTAAAGCCGCCTTTTTCCATCAGCTCCGCATTGGTCATTCCCTTATCAATCATAAGATGGAACAGTTTTTTGTAGCTTACCGCCATGGCTTCGACCTCCTTTTGCGATATTTTTTATCATATCACGGATAAGTGAAAAAATCAAACCGTTAGCGATGAAATTCACGACGATTGCACGAGTAAACATTGTGTGAACCGTAGGGGCGGTGCGTCGCGCAGCGAATGAAAATTCTACGATTGCCAGTGGCAATCGAACAATAAATCCACCGGCTACCAGCCGCCCGAAAACTAACGGGCCTGAGTGTTTCGTATAAACAGCTCAATCCCGATACATTTCGGGCGGCTGGTAGCCGCCCCTACATCTTTTGGTATTTATTTTAGGCGAAAATCCAGATTTTAAAGCAGAACAGCAGCCAGGTGAAGGCCAGGGGGTACATGAGGCTGTCCAGCCGGTCCAGGATGCCGCCGTGGCCCGGGAAGATTTTGCCGAAATCCTTGACCCCCGCGACACGCTTGACGGCGGACATGGAAAGGTCTCCCAATTGCCCGAGCACCGACATCGCAATCAGGTAGAGAACAAAGCCCAGGGTGTCGGAGAAAAAACGGCTGAAGAGCAGAAACAGCATAATCACTGTGACGAACAGTCCGCCCAGGGCCCCTTCGATGCTCTTGCCGGGGCTGACCCTGGGGGCCAGCTTGTGCCGCCCGAAGCGGCTGCCCACCAGGTAGGCGAAGATATCCGTCAGGGCGCAGATAAGCCCCGTCAGGCACAGGTAAAACGCGCCGTAGGGAATCCTTCCATAGGAGGCAAGGCACCGGTAAAGGCTCAGGGCAAAGAGAATTTCCCCGGTGATGATACAGGTATTGGGGGAAAGCTTTCCGATATTGGCCATCAGGTATGTAAAGAACACAAGCCCGCACACCAGCATGACGGCCACCCAATACCGGTTTTCCGTCAGGGACAGAAGGGGCAGCAGCACGGCCAGGACACAGCCGGAAATCCGGCTGCCCTTGTTTTCAATGCCGTTGACCCCCAGAATCTCCCATACGGCACCGCACCCAATGACGATTGCGGTGAGCTGGGGGAAATAGGGCAGATGGAAGCAGCCCAGCAGCACCGCCGCCATCAGGGCCAGGACAACGCCTGTCAGGGTTCTCTGTTTCATTGGGGGTCCTCCTTTGTATCTGTCAGCGTGGGGATATACCAGCCCTTCCCCTTGCGGATGGAGAAAAAGCCGATGACGGATGCCAGCAGGGAGCCCAGGACATCCACAATAATGTCTTTCATGGTGTCGGCCAGGGCGGCGTGGCCCACCAGGACGGTGCCGTCGGCCAGCGTGAATTTCTGCATGTTCATGCCGAACAGCCCGTCCGCCGCGAATTCATAGATTTCCCAGATAGAGCCCAGGGTCACGGAGAAGCAGAAGGCAAACAGGCACACAAAGAAGGGAGAGAGGCTGACGGACAGGTGCTTATCCCGGTTGAGGATGGTCACTACCATGAGCCCGAAGAAGCCCATCATCATGCTGCTGCAGAAGTGACAGACTGTGTCCCACTGGGGCACCAGATAGTAAAAGCTCCGGACCTCCCCCAGGAAGATGGCGCAGTAAAGGAAGATGATATAGAAGGTATACAGCAGGCTGGGCAGCTCAAAGCGCAGCTTCCGCTCCAGAATACTGGGCAGATGGATGGTGATGAGGCCCAGAATACACTGCATGAGCATCAGCAGGTAGTCCGAGTCGGAGTGGTATCCGGCATCGCTCTGGCTGCCGCCGCCGAAAATCATCCGCAGAATCAGGTACACAATGGGAATGATAAAGCTGACCGTTACCAGGATATACAAAACTTTTCCAAATTTATTTTCTTTTTTCATAGCCGCCGCCCTTCTCCGCTATCGCTCTATTCTTAGGAATATCTTAAACTTTTATTCTAAACCGAAAAGAAACATTCCCCTTATCCCACGTCCCTGCACAGCTTTTCCAGGTCCAGAATCCGGAAGGTATCCTTGTAGTAGTCCAGGATTCCGTCCTCCTTCATCCGCCCGATTTCCCGGGAAAGGGCACTGCGGTTGGCACCCAGGAAGTCTGCCAGGTCCTCCCGGGTGCCTCCCAGGGAGAAGGTCAGGCTGCCGGTGCGCCGATATTCGTCATACAGCCGCATGGCAATCCGCTGCCGCAGGGATTTGGCGGAGAGGTACAGCGTCCGCTGCCGCTGGGCCCAGAATTTCATGGCGATTTCGGACACCAGGTTTTCCCGCAGCTTTCCGTGCCAGCCGCAGCACTCGCTGCAGCCGCTCATGATCCGGTGGAAAGGGAGAAACAATAGCTCCGTGTCCTCCGAGGCTACCACATACACGGGGCTTTTGCTCCCCGGGGTTGCCATGAGCACGTCCCCCACCAGGGCCCCGGCCCGATGGGTGGCCATCAAAAGATGCTCGCCCCCGGCGTTGACGGACTCCGCCCGCAGGCATCCGGACAGCACCAGGGCGCAGGAATGCAGGGTGTCGCCGATGTTCCAGACCACGGTGTTTTTTTCGTACCGCTCCTGCCGGGCGCTGAGGCAGCTCAGCATGGCATCCACCTGCTCCGGGGCGATGCCGGAAAACAGGCCGCAGTGGTATAGGACGGTTCGCTGCTGCTGATTCATGAAGCACTCCTGTTCGTCATCGTTGCAAATGCAACGGAATTTACTGGGGTAAGTATAGTACAATCATAAAGCAAAGTCAAGAAAAAGCCCCGAAAGGGCAGGACAATCGCGTGAGTGACATTTCGTGAACCGTAGGGGCGGCTATCAGCCGCCCGCCAGCCGACGGACCTGAGTGCTATGTACCAACAGCTCAGGCACGATAGATTTCGGGCGGCTGGTAGCCGCCCCTACAGACGTTTGCCGGTGCTTGTTTACGAAAGATTCATTCAAGCAATTGCTGTGCCAAAATAGGGATGCTCGATTGGAAAGAAGGATGAAAAATGAAAAAGTTTACTGCTATTCTTTGCCTGCTGGCGCTGACGGTGTCCCTCCTTGCCGGCTGCGGCAGCGCCGCGCCTGTGGAGACCACGGCGGCCCCCGAAACCACAGCGGCCCCGGAAACCACCGCGCCTGAGACCACGGCCCCGGAAACCACCGAAGCACCGGCACCGGTGGAGGTCCGTCTGGGTGCCATGACCGGCCCCACGGGCATCGGCATGGTAAAGCTCTTTGATACCGCCGACCAGAACGCCGACTCCGGCTACACCTACGCCATCAAGGGCGCTGCCGACGAGCTGACCCCCATGCTGCTGCAGGGGGAGCTGGACATTGTGTCCGTGCCTGCCAACCTGGCATCGGTGCTGTATAACAAGACCGAGGGCAAGGTCAAGGCTCTGGCCGTCAATGTGCTGGGTGTGCTGTATATCGGCGAGTTCGGCGGTGAGACCGTGCAGTCCGTGGAGGACCTGAAGGGCCGGACCCTGTACGCCACCGGCAAGGGCTCCACTCCGGAATACTTCCTGCGCTATGTCCTCAGCCAGAACGGCCTGGACGCGGACAAGGACCTGACCATTGAGTGGAAGAGCGAGCCCAGCGAGGTGGTCGCCACGCTGAACGCCCAGGGCAGCGGCATCGCCATGCTGCCCCAGCCCTATGTCACCGCCGCCGCGACCCAGCTGGGCGAGGGCTTCCGTGTGGCCCTGTCCATCTCCGACGAGTGGGAAAAGGTAGGCGGCGGCAGCCTGTGCACCACCGCCTGCATCCTGGTAAGAAGCCAGTTTGCCGAGGAGCACCCGGAGGCCGTGGAGCAGTTCCTGAAGGACTTCTCCGAGAGCGCCGCCTGGGTCAACGAGAATGTGGACGACGCGGCGGAGCTCTGCGGCAAGTATGAGATTGTCAAGGCTCCCATCGCCAAGAAGGCCATCCCTCAGTGCAACATCGTCTGCATCACGGGCACGGAGATGAAGGACGCTTTGAGCGGGTGCCTGAACGTTCTGTTTGAGCAGAATCCCGCCGCCGTCGGCGGCGCGCTGCCCGGCGACGACTTCTATTATGGCGCGTAAGCCGCGTTTTGAACCAAACGGAAGGGCAGCAAAGCTTTTTGCTGCCCTTTTGGCCCTTTTTGTCTGGCAGTGTGCCGCCTGGGCCATTGACAATCGGCTTTTGCTGGTGGGGCCGTTTCAGGTGGCCCGGCGGCTTGGGGCGCTTCTGGGGGAGAAAACCACCTGGCAGGCCCTGGGCTTTACCTTCAGCCGCATCAGTCTGGGCTTTTGCCTGGCTTTTGTGACGGCCCTGGTGCTGGCGGCGGTTTCCGCCCGCTTCCCGCTGGCGGAGACCCTGCTGCGGCCCTACATCCTGGCCATTCAGACCGTGCCGGTGGCCTCCTTCATCGTCATTGCCCTTTTGTGGCTGTCCGGAAAACGGCTGAGCGTATTTATTTCCTTCCTCATGGTGCTGCCCGTGCTGTACGCCAACGCCCTGCAGGGCCTCCGGGCGGCGGACACGGCCCTCCTGGAAATGGCCCGGGTGTTCCGGGTGCCGCTGCTCCGGCAGGTGCGGTGCATCTGCCTTCCGGCCCTGGCCCCCTACCTGAAATCCGCCGGCCATGTGGCATTAGGCTTGTGCTGGAAGGCCGGTGTGGCGGCGGAGGTCATTGCCGTCACCGGGCGGAGTGTGGGCGGAATGCTGTACGAGGCCAAGGTGTATCTGGAAATCGCGGACCTGTTTGCCTGGACGGCGATGATTGTCGCCGTCAGTGTGGTGTTTGAAAAGCTGTTTTTGCGGGCGCTTCACTGGACTATTCAAAAAATCATCCATTGGGGGGAGTGACATGGAGCTAAAAAATGTCTCCAAGGCCTATGGGGATAAGCGGGTGCTGGAGGATTTCAGCGCCGTGTTTGCCCCGGAAAAAATCTACGCCCTGATGGGTCCCTCCGGCCGGGGGAAGACCACCCTCCTGCGGCTGATTCTGGGCTTGGAAAAGCCGGATGCCGGGGAAATTCGCGGGGTACCGCCCCGAAAGGCCGCGGTATTCCAGGAAAGCCGCCTGTGCGGGGAGCTGACCGTTCCGGGGAATCTCAGGCTGGTTCTGGGCAGCCGTTTTCCCGACGCGGAGATGGAGCGGGTGCTCCATGCCCTCCACCTGACGGATTGCCTGGACATCCCGGCGGAGAAGCTCTCCGGCGGACAGGCCCGGAGGGCCGCCCTGGCAAGAGCGCTGCTGTATCGGGGGGACCTGCTTATCCTGGACGAGCCCTTTACGGGTCTGGACGAAAACAACCGGGAAAGCGCCCTGGAAGCCATCCGCCGCTTTCGGGGAAACGCCACGGTCCTTCTCGTCACCCACAGCCGGGAGGACGCGGAAAAGCTGGGCGCGGAAATATTAGATATATAGTACATTTGTAACGGCGGTAGTCTCTAATTTGCGCAGTTATATCGCTATCCGCTTTTGCAAAAAAATGCCTAACTGAGTATATATGGGCTAAAAAACTGAAAAAGTCATCATTGTGAGCGCATGCTGTTTCATAATGGTGACTTTCTTTTTATTATGGTACATCAATCTTAAAAAAATAAATTTGACGTTTTGAACAAAGAAATCGCAATTTTTTGGATGATTTCGACATAAAAAGAAAAACATCCCCCCCTGGGGCTTACAGAAAAGGCTGCTTTTGACTATAATGTGCAGAGGATACCAGTTTTCTAAAAGGAAAACAAATTGGTACAACTAACGAAAGAAATGAGGCAACAGAAGATGCAAAAAATTCTAGCACTGTGTTTGGCTCTGTGCATCAGCGTGATGATGACAGCTTGCGGTGGGGCAGAGACACCAGCCCAGACGGAGCAGACCACTGCGGCGACAGCAGCCGTGACCGCTCCGACTGATGCCGCTACGGAAGGAAACAGCGGCCCTAGAACCATTACGGATATGCGTGGAGTAGAGGTAACCCTGCCGGAAAGCATTGATCGGGTGGCAATTTTGGATAAGGGTTTCTTGGTTCAGACAATGACCGCCTTGGGCGTGGCGGATCGAATTGTTGCGTCCGGCGATGTGATACAGGGAGCGACGGAGAAGACAGCGCGCGACAGCCTTTATTTGTGTCCTCAGCTTTTGGATTTACCGCAGATTGGTTATCCCACGTCTGCGGTGGACTATGAGACTCTCGTGGCAGCAAAGCCAGACCTGGTAATTCTTCGAAATTCCGAATATATCAAGGATAGCGAAATTACGGCGGAGGCGATTGACAAAATTGAGAATGAACTAAAGATTCCCTTGGTGGTTGTCAATGGTCCCGGCTGCTATGACGAGGTGAAGCTTGAGACCCAATACGATGGAATTCGGCTTATGGGAGAATTGTTCCAGAAAGAGGAGCGGGCCGAGGAGGTTATTGCTCTAATGGACAAAACCATTTCTCTGATTCGGGAGAGAACCGCTGATATTCCGGAAGAAGAAAAGCCAACGGTTATGTATATCGGAGGCTTGAAGGGTGATGAACTTACCGGCACGGTGTGGGGTGCTGACTACGGCGATGCTAAGTTTGGCGAGGAAGTTGCCGGCATCCAGAATGTTCATCCGGAGCACGAGGCAATTCGAAAGGTATCTGCCGAGCAGCTACTGGCGCTGAATCCGGACAAGATTATTCTCTGCACTGTTTCTCCTACGCCAGAGGTGTTTTTGACGGACTCTCTCTATACGCCGATTTCCTCCATCACCGCTGTCAAGAATGGTGACGTGGCATCCATAGGCTTGCTGACCTGGTGGGGAGATTTCCGACTGGAGGTCCCGACGATTCTGCTAATCTCCGCCAAGAGTGTTTATCCTGATCGATTCGAGGATATTGATGTGGCTTCTTGGCTGAATGAATATCATATGGAGTTGTATGGTCTGACACAGGAAGAGGCGCAGGAGTTGAAAGCGGTACAGCAGTTGGATTGGATGGATGGAGCAAACTTCTAATGGAGATGCCAGACTATGAAAAGCTTTGGTCCGATGGCTTTCAAAATGAAAATAATTATATGAGACAGTATCGGGCGGAGTCTTCCGCTAAATCCTATGATGCATCCTCCAAAATTTGGGAGGATGGCTTTCAGCGTGCGGCGGACTTGCCATTTGAAAGGACGGATACGGTATTGGATATTGGATGCGGTCCTGGGGTTTTGGCGATTCCTTTGGCATCAAAGGTACGTAGTGTCGTGATGCTGGACCCCTCCAGGGCAATGCTGGATTTGGCTGAGGCGCATGCTGAATCCAGAGGACTTACAAATCTGATTTCCATAAACGAGGCATGGGAGGATACGGACCTGGCCAAGTTGGGAGAAGTAGACTATGTGATTGCATCCTATTCTCTGGCAATGCGGGACCTTCGGGCGGCGATTGAAAAAATGAATGCGGTTGCTAGAAAAGGGGTGTACCTCTACTGGTTTAATGGTGTGACCACCTGGGAAAAAATCAGTGTGGATTTACGGCCAGTAATCTATGGAGACGAGCCGCCGGTACGGGGGAAGGCAGATGTCATTTATGGCTTGCTATCGCAGATGGGCATTTCTGCGGATGTGAGGCATCTGGTGGGGACAGCGTTTGACAAAGAGTTCCCGAATCGAGAGGCAGCACTCATGGATTTGAGGCGGCGGCTGAATCTGGACACGGATCGCTTCAACTTGATTTTGAATGACTATTTGGATATGGCTGGAATTTACGTTCCGGAAAACGGAAAATGGATTTACCGAGATAGAACCAACTATGTATGCCTGTCTTGGAAAACGGCGTTATGCGGAAAGAGGGGGAAATATTGAGGCAGACTTCCACATTGATTGAGGCCAACCGGAAAAAGCGCGGAGTAATTTGTGCTGCATTGCTGTTGTTGGTGCTTTCCATGATGGTGGCGGTAGCTCTTGGCAACCTGATGATTCCGCTGAAGGATGTTGTTTTTGTATTTGGCGCGAAGCTGGGAGTCAGGAAAACAATAGATGATCTGTTCGCTTCTGTTATTTGGGAAATACGCTTTCCGCGAGTTTGTCTGGCGGCCGTTGCCGGAGCAATGCTGTCTGTGGCAGGTACTGCATTCCAGGGCGTGTTTCGCAATCCATTGGTAGAACCCTATATTCTGGGTGTGTCCTCTGGTGCGGCCTGCGGTGCGGCTATTGCAATTGTGTATCTAGGCGGGCTGGTTTCTGTAAGCCTTATGTCCTTCGCGTTCTCGGTCCTGGCAATGGCGCTGTCCTATGGGGTTGCAACCAAATCCGGACGGACGCCTTTGGTGAATTTGGTGCTGGCAGGTTCCGTGATAGCCTCAGTGTTTTCTGCAGCATTGAATCTTGTTAAGACGTTTGCTTCAGATAGCAAGCTTCGGGAAATATCATTCTGGCTGATGGGTGGTTTTTACACCGCTAAATGGAGTGACGTGTTCTTCCTGGGGGGGTGCGGCGCTGTGGCTATGGGCATCTTGTGGGGATTGGGATGGAAGCTGAACGTGCTTAGTATGGGAGATCAAGAGGCTACTTCTCTCGGAGTACGGGTGGGGCTCCTGAAGCTAACGGCCATTGGGGTTGCCACTTTTGCAACGGCATCGACTGTGTCTACTGTTGGGATTGTTTCCTGGGTTGGGTTGATGATTCCTCATGCCAGCCGGATGCTGATGGGTGCGGATCACCGATATTTGATTCCATTTTCTGCATGCCTTGGGGGTCTTTTTATGGTCGTGTGTGACACCATTGCCAGAACTGTTATCATGGGAGAGATTCCTGTGAGCATTGTAACCTCTATTCTTGGTGCACCTTATCTGATATATCTTCTCCGTAGTAATAGACAGGTGGGGATGACATGACCGAAGCAACCCTTTCCTTTGATAATATTAGTTTTTCTTATGGCAGTCACGAAGTCCTCCATGGCCTTAGTGCGCGGGTGGAGGCGGGGAGAATTACAGCCTTGTTTGGACCCAATGGCTCTGGAAAGTCGACGCTGCTTCGCTGCCTTGCTGGACTGACACGTCCTAGCGGCGGCAGTATCCGAATCCAAGGTAGAGATATCTGCCGCCTGAGCCCCAAACAGGTTGGCCGATTGGTTTCTTATGTACCTCAAGAGCATGGAGTCTCCTTCGGCTTTTCTGTGGAGGAAGTTGTCCTTATGGGAAGAACGCCCTACCTTGGAGGTATACAGGGACCGTCGTCGGCGGACTATCAGGCGACAGCGGAGGCTGTTGATGCAGTGGGAATTGAGGAAATCCGAACGAAGCCCTATACAGAGCTGTCCGGTGGACAGCGGCAACTGGTATTGATTGCACGAGCGCTTGCACAGCAAAGCCCGGTAATCATTATGGATGAACCGACTTCTGCGTTGGATTTCAAAAATCAAATTTTGGTGTGGAAGCAGCTGTGCACTCTGCGCCAAGGTGGAAAAACTGTTTTGGTATGTACGCATGATCCAAACCATGTGTTATGGTTTTGCGACGATGTGCTGGTGCTGCACCAAGGGAAAATTCTGGCGGTTGGCAGCGCTCAAAAACTTATGACCCCAATGCTGATGGAAACACTTTATGGATCTGCCTGTACAATTCGCAATGGCTCTGTTGTTCCCGTAATTTAAGACAAGTATAAACTGCCCGCCGTCTTGGAATCCTTGAATGATATGACCCCCAAATGTCGGATTCTCTGTCCAACATTTGGGGGTCATATCAGAAGGCGGGCAGTTTTTATTCGTCAATGGTGTGGATTTCCGGGATGACCTCCTCCAGGGCGTCCAGGACGATGCGGGCGGTGTCCAGAGAGGTGAAGGTGTTCACGCCGTTCTGGACGGCGCACTGGCGAATGGCCTGGCCGTCGTCGTAGTGCTCCCGGGAGAAGATGGAGCGGGTGTTCAGAATGTAGCTGACGAAGCCCGTGCGGATGGAGGTGAGAATCTCGTTGCTGCCGTCGCTGAGCTTCCGGCGAACCCGGGTGCGGATGCCGTGCTGCTTTAAGAAGGCGGCGGTGCCCTCGGTGGCCTCAATGTTGAAGCCCATCTGATAGAACCGGCGGGCCAGAGGCAGGCCCTCCTCCTTGTCCTCGTCCGCCAGGGTGACAATCACGGTGCCGTATTCCTTCATCTTGATGCCGGAGGCCTGCAGGGCCTTGTACAGCGCCCGGTTCAGCTTCCGGTCGTAGCCAATGGCCTCGCCGGTGGATTTCATCTCCGGGGACAGGTAGGTGTCCATACCGCCGAGCTTTGCAAAGGAGAAGGCGGGGGCTTTGACATACCACTTGTCCTGCTCCGGGCGGCGGAGCTGCACAATGCCCTGCGCCTTCAGGCTGACACCCAGCATGACCTTGGTGGCGATTTCCACCAGGGAAACCCCGGTGGACTTGCTCAGGAAGGGTACACTCCGGGAGGCCCGGGGGTTGACCTCGATGATGTACACGTCCCCCTTCTTATCCACAATGAACTGGATGTTGAACAGGCCCTTGATGCCGAGGCCCAGCCCCAGCTTTTCCGTATATTCCGCAATGCGCTCCTTCACGGCGGCGGACAGGCTGTAGGGGGGATAGACGGAGATGGAGTCGCCGGAGTGGACACCGGTGCGCTCCACCAGCTCCATAATGCCGGGGAGGAACACCTGCTCCCCGTCGCAGATGGCATCCACCTCTACCTCTTTGCCCACGATGTAGTGGTCGATGAGCACTGGGCGCTTTTCGTCGATTTCCACGGCGTTTTTCAGATACCGGCGGAGCATTTCCTCGTTTGCCACGATTTCCATGGCCCGGCCGCCCAGGACGAAGCTGGGCCGTACCAGTACGGGATAGCCGATTTCCGCCGCGGCGGCGATGCCGTCCGCAATATTGGTGACGGCCTTGCCCTTGGCCCGGGGGATGTTCAGCCGGTTGAGGAGGTTTTCAAATTCATAGCGGTCCTCGGCCCGGTCGATGGCGGCGCAGTCGGTGCCGATGATGGGAACCCCGCGGTCCGTCAGGCTCTGGGCCAGGTTGACGGCGGTCTGGCCGCCCAGGGAGACAATCACCCCCAGGGGCTTTTCCAGGTGGACAATGTTCATCACGTCTTCGGTGGTCAGGGGCTCGAAATACAGCTTGTCCGCGGCGGTGTAGTCTGTGGAGACGGTCTCAGGATTATTGTTGATGACAATGGCCTCGTAGCCCATGCTGCGGATGGTCCGGAGGGCATGGACGGTGGAGTAGTCGAATTCCACGCCCTGGCCGATGCGGATGGGGCCGGAGCCCAGGACGATGATCTTCTTCCGGTCCGTGACCTGGGATTCGTTTTCCTGGGCATAGGTGGAGTAGAAATAGGGCACATAGCTGTCAAACTCGCTGGCGCAGGTGTCAATCATCTTGTACACCGGGAACAGGTTCTCCCGGCAGCGGGTGTGATAAATCTCCTCCTCCGTGGTGTTCCACAGGGCGGCAATCCGCCGGTCGGAGAAGCCCATGGCCTTGGCCTGCCGCAGGTGGGGCAGGCTCCCGGGGTTCTCTTCCAGCTCCTTTTCAAAGCTTGTGATGTTTTTCAGCTTGCTCAGGAAGAAAATGCTGATGGCGGTGGCATCACAGATTCTGGCCGGGTCCATCCCCCGGGACAGAAGCTCTCCCAGGGCGTAGAGCCGGTCCGAGGGACCCTTGGCGGCGTAGTCTAAGAGCTCGGAGTCGGACCAGTGGGCGAACTTGGGAATCCGCAGGGCGTAGGCTCCATCTTCCAGGGAGCGGATGGCCTTTTGCAGGCTCTCTTCCCAACACCGGCCCACGCTCATCACCTCGCCGGTGGCCTTCATCTGGGTGGACAGGTAGTTGGAGGCGGTGGGGAACTTATCGAAGGGAAACCGGGGCATTTTGGTGACCACGTAGTCCAGCGCCGGCTCAAAGCAGGCGGGGGTGTTGGCAAGCTGGATTTCGTCCAGGTTCATGCCCACGGCGATTTTTGCGGAGACCCGGGCGATGGGATAGCCGGAGGCCTTGGAGGCCAGGGCGGAGGAGCGGGACACTCTGGGGTTGACCTCGATGACGTAGTACCGGAAGGAATGGGGGTCCAGGGCAAACTGCACGTTGCACCCGCCCCGCACATCCAGGGCCCGGATGATTTTCAGGGCGCTGTCCCGGAGCATATGGTATTCCTTATTGGTCAGGGTCTGGCTGGGGGCGACCACAATGGAGTCGCCGGTGTGAATGCCCACAGGGTCCATGTTTTCCATGTTGCATACGGTGATGGCGGTGTCGTTGGCATCCCGAATCACCTCGTACTCCACCTCGTTGTAGCCCTTGATGCTCTTTTCCACCAGCACCTGGTGGACAGGGGACAGGGCCAGGGCGGTTTTCATCATCTCTTTGAGCTGCCCTTCGTCGTCGGCAAAGCCGCCGCCGGTGCCGCCCAGGGTAAAGGCGGGGCGGAGAATCACCGGGTAGCCGATTTGCTTCGCGGCCTCCACGGCCTCCTCCACGGAATAGGTAATCTGGGAGGGCACCACCGGCTCCCCGATGGCCTCACACAGCTCCTTGAAAAGCTCCCGGTCCTCTGCCTTTTCGATGGAGGCCACGCTGGTGCCCAGAAGCTCAATTTCGCACTCTTCCAATACGCCCTTTTTGGCAAGCTGCATGGCAAGGTTCAGCCCCGTCTGGCCGCCAATGCCGGGGACAATGGCATCGGGCCGCTCGTAGCGGCAGATCCGGGCCAAATATTCCAGTGTCAGAGGCTCCATGTAGACCTTGTCGGCTACGGAGGTGTCGGTCATAATGGTGGCGGGGTTGGAGTTTGCCAGAATGACCTGGTAGCCCTCCTCTTTCAGGGCCAGACAGGCCTGGGTGCCGGCGTAGTCAAATTCCGCGGCCTGGCCGATGACAATGGGGCCGGAGCCGATGACCAGCACCTTCTTAATATCGGTTCTCTTAGGCATGATGCTTTCCCTCCTCCATAAGCGATACGAATTGCCGGAACAGATACCGGCTGTCCTGGGGCCCGGGGGCGCTCTCCGGGTGGTATTGCACGGAGAAGACCCGGTCTTCCTTACAGGCAACCCCTTCGACGGTATTGTCCAGAAGATTGACGTGGGTGACCTGCAGGGGGGTGTCCTCCAGACTTTCGGGGACCACGGCGTAGCTGTGGTTCTGAGAGGTGATTTCAATTTTTCCGGTTTCCAGGTTTTTCACCGGATGGTTGCCGCCCCGGTGGCCGAATTTCAGCTTGTAGGTCTGGCCGCCGTAGGCCAGGGAGAGAATCTGGTGGCCCAGGCAGATGCCAAAGATGGGGGCCTTGCCCCGGAGCGCCCGGACGGTATCGATAACCACCCCCACATCCTGGGGGTCTCCGGGGCCGTTGGACAGGAAAATTCCGTCGGGCTTCATGTAGAGAATCTCCTCCACACTGGTGTTGTAGGGAACCACCGTGACGTTGCAGCCGAACTGGTTGAGTGAGCGGATAATGTTCAGCTTCATGCCGCAGTCGATGGCCACCACGTTATACTTGGCATCCGCCGTCCGGGAGTACCAGCGCTTTTTGCAGGAGACCCGGGACACGGCATCGTGGGGGACGGGGGTGGCGGCGATGATTTCCAGGGCTGTTTCCACCGGGGTCTCCGGGGCGGTGATCAGCACCCTGCGGGAGCCCAAGTCCCGGATGCTCCGGGTGAGCTTTCGGGTGTCGATGCCGGAGATGCCGGGAATATTGTACTCCTCCAGGGATTCGGACAGGGTTTTCACCCAGCGGAAGTTGGAGGGGGTGTCGTTGTAATCATAGCAGGCCAGGCCCCCGATGGAGGGGAATTTGCACTCGTAGTCGTCCTCGGCCATGCCATAGTTGCCAATCAGGGGGTAAGTCATCACCACCATCTGGTCGGTATAGCTCAAATCGGAGACAATCTCCTGGTAACCGGCCATGGAGGTGTTGAAGACGATTTCGCAAACCCTGTCTTCATTGCTGCCAAAGCCGCAGCCGTAGTATTCGCTGCCGTCCTCCAGCACCAGCTTTCGATTGATTTTGTTCATGCTTGTACTCCTTCTTTCTTTTTCCGCTGGGAAAGCGGGGCTTCAAAACGGTCCTTGGCAAAGCTTTCCGGGATTTCGGTGGGATAGCGGCCGGTAAAGCAGGCATCGCAATAGCCCGCGGAGCCAATCAGCTCCTTCAGGTCCTTTGCCGGAAGATACCCCAGGCTGTCCGCACCGATGATTTTGGCAATCTCCTCTACGGAATGATGGCAGGCTATCAGATGCTCCCGGGAGTCGATGTCCGTGCCGTAGTAGCAGGGATTCCGGAAGGGGGGCGCGGAGATACGCATATGGATTTCCTTAGCCCCCGCCTCCCGCAGCAGGGAGACAATCTGCCCGCTGGTGGTGCCCCGGACAATGGAGTCGTCGATGAGTACAATTCGTTTGCCCCGGACCTCCGAGACAATGGGGCTCAGCTTTTGCTTGACCAGGTCGATGCGGTTGTCCTGTCCCGGGGAAATAAAGGTTCTGCCGACGTACCGGTTTTTGAGGAAGCCCAGGCCGAAGGGAATGTGGGCCTCCTCGCTGTAGCCCAGGGCGGCATCCAGGCCGGAGTCCGGCACCCCCACCACCAGGTCCGCCTCTACCGGGTGACGCTTGGCCAGCAGCCGTCCGGCGGTTTTTCGGGCCTCGTGAACGCCCACGCCGTCCAGGGTGGAATCCGGGCGGGCAAAGTAGATGTACTCAAAGATGCACATGGTCCTGTTTGCTTTCCCGCAGTGGGTGCGGTCGCTGTGGAGGCCCGTTTCGTCCACGGTGACGATTTCTCCCGGCTCCAAATCCCGGAGGAAGGTGGCTCCCACGGCGGTGAGCGCACAGCTTTCCGAGGCGAAGACCGTGCCGCCGTCGGGAAGGATTCCCATGCACAGAGGCCGGAAGCCCCGCATGTCCCGGAAGGCGATGAGCTTGGCGGCGGACATGAGCACCACGGAATAAGCCCCCTCCAAAACATCCATGGCATTGCGTACCGCCATTTCAATGGAGGGGGTTTTCAGCCGCTGCTGGGCGACAATATAGGCGATGATCTCCGTGTCCGAGGTGCCGTGAAACAAAGCGCCCCCCAGCTCCAATTGGGTTCTCAGAGCCAGGGCGTTGGAGAGATTGCCGTTGTGGGCCAGGGCCATTTTGCCCTTCATGTGGTTGATGACAATGGGCTGGGTATTGGCCCGGTTGGTGCCGCCGGTGGTGCCGTAGCGCACATGGCCCACGGAAATATTGCCCTGGGGGTATTTTTCCAGGGACTCCCGGTCAAACACATCGGTCAGAAGTCCCAGGTCCTTGTGGGCGGTAAACAGGCCGTCGCTGCTTACAACAATGCCGCAGCTCTCCTGCCCCCGGTGCTGCAGGGCAAACAGGCCATAGTAGGTCAGGCTGCCCAGGGGCTGGACGGTGGGCGAATAGATGCCGAAGACACCGCATTCTTCGTGAAGCTCTGCCATAGCTGCATTCCTCCTGATTTGGGGTATTTCCGCCTAGAAAACAAGCGGGCGGAAAAGAAAAACTTGTGGAAAATAACGAACTAAAAAAGAGCAAAAGCGCCCATTCTCCTCAGGAAACAGTCGTTTCCCGACGAAAATGAGCGCCTTTGCTCATTGATTGGCATTATAGCATAGCGCGCCTGCAATGTCAATTCAAAATATCGCGGCAATCGCGCGAGCTTACCCCACCGCTTTGGAGGGGGTGCCGTGGGTGGAAATCCAGTAGAGAGTGTGGCGGCAGTCGGAGTTCAGGTTGATGTAGAGGTACTGGTCCTCGCCGCCCCGGTTGTAGGTGATGCTCAGGCCGCCCTCATACCGGAAGTCCTGGGTGCTGTCCGCGGGGGTGTACAGCGCCAGACTCATGAGAGAGCCGGAGGCACAGTCCTCCAAAATCGCGTCAGACAGGCCGACAAAGGTTGTAAAGGTTCTGTTCTTGCTGGGGTCCGGTTCCGCTCCGTCGTTGTTATAGAAATAGGAGTCCCCGGCGCTGGCGGAGGCAATGACCTGCCGGAATTTCTCCTCGTTCATACCCAGGGAAAGCTCCGGCCGGGACAGGTAGGGAGCCAGCCGTTCGTAGGCCGGATTCTCCCGCTCCAGCAGGTAGCGCCGCTGGAGGGTATGCCCGTTTTTCAGGTTGTAGCGCAGCTGGATGTTCAGGTAGTCCCCGGGGGTCCAGCATCCGGTGCGCTGCAAAAGACTGCCGATTACCTGGTCCTGCCAATCCCGCAGGGCACCCTGGTGGTAGGACAGAACGTCCTCAATTTCCTGGGGCTCCGTCAGGGTCAACGTCAGGTTGTCATAGGACAGCTGCACAGGAGCCAGGGTGACGCTTTCCACCTTGTCCTCCTGGGGGATATAGCGGATGACATGGAACACATCGGTGACGATGCTCAGCACGCACAGGCCGCATACGGCGAGAATTCCCCCCAACGGCACCAGCAGCCGCCAGCGGAAGACCCGGCTGGTGCGCCGCAGGAGCATGAGACCGGTGGTATAGCCCGCAATCAGCCCCAGGGGCAGGAAGAAATAGCCGGAGATGGAGCCCTTGGCCAGCTGCTTGACCCCCAGGTGGAGGAACGCGGCTACCGTCAGGGTGTAGAGCACCAGGAACAAGGGGGACAGCACCGGGAAGGCCAGCAGGTCTCCCGCGGTTTCCAGCCTCCGCCGGCGGTAGACCAGCTGGGCAATCGCCATACACACCACGCCAATCCCGGCGCAGATGCCGCTCTTGAGCCACAGATCGCCGGAGCGGACCCCGTCAAAGAAGTAGAAATACTGCCCGTCTGCCAAGCTGTTGTGGTCCAGAACGGTAAAATAGTCCCCGAAATACATGGCGACGGTGGGGCAGATTTTCGCCACCCAGCTGATGCCCACGTCCTTGCCGTAAATCAGGGGAACAAAGACCATGGCGACGAACCAGTATAGCAGCACCGTGGCAAAATTGAGAATACCGTAGGTGAGAATCATCCCCGCCCGGTTTCCCGCCAGCTGGACGGCAAGCAGAGCCGTGCCCAGATAGAATATGTATTGCAGGCACAGGGCCAGCAATGTCCAAAGGGCCACACAGGAGAGCTCCTTCCCCAAAAACAGGGACGTGGGGAGAAACACAAGACAGTTGGGCACGATGGCAAACAGAAGCCCCGCGGCCAGATGGGCACCGTAGTAACCGTCCCGGGTGACGGGCATGGCATGGAGGCTGTTGCACATCCTGGGATTTAACAGGTCCCCAAACAGGGCCTGCACCACCACCATGGCATACAGCCCGTTGATGGCAACACCGTACCTGCTGAACCGATGGAAGCCCCGGACCAGCTGCTGCTTTTGCTCATCCAGGCCCGTGGGCTGCATTTGCAGCAGGGCCAGCATGGCAAGGCCCAGAATATAGGTGCCCCATACGGGGGCAAAGCGGGTGATGTCCGTCCTGAGGACGGTTTTGTTACAGAAGGAGACCTTCAGCTTCATGTGCCGCACCTCCCAGCTCGTAAATAAAGATCTCTTCCAGAGAAAGGGGCAGGATGTCGTAATAGGCGGGGTTCAACCGCTCCACCGCCGCCTGCACCCGGGGCAGCCGCCCCCGGACGATGTAGGTAGAGAGCCTGCCGGTGGTGGAACTGTGGAGAATTTCCAGCTCCCTGGGGGCGGGGCCCACCATTTGCAGCTTCACCGTGGAGCCCTGCATGTCCGCGAGGCTCTTCTCCAGCAGCATTTTTCCCCGGCGCATAATGCCCACATGGTCGCAGATGTCCTCCAGCTCCCGCAGGTTGTGGGAGGATACCAGAATGGTGGTGCCGTGGCGGGTGACATCGTCCAGCAGCAAGCTCCACACCTGCCGCCGCATCACCGGGTCCAGCCCGTCCACCGGCTCGTCCAGAATCAGAACATCCGCATGGGTGCACAGGGCCAGATGAAAGCAGGCCTGCTTCTGCATGCCCTTGCTGAACCGCCGCAGAGGGGCCTTCCGCCGGAGGCCGAAGACCTCCTGCAGTTCCTCAAACCGCTTGCCGTCAAATTTGGGGTAGAGCCCCGCGTAAAAGCTCCGCATCTCTTCCAGGCTGGCCCCGGGAAAATAGAAGGGCTCGTCGGCAATGCAGCAGATGCGCTCCTTGGCGGCCAGGTTTTCGTCAATGGGCTTGCCCTCCAGGGTGACAGTGCCGGAGTCCGGCCGGTAGACCCCGGTCAAGTGCCGGATGGCCGTGGTCTTGCCCGCACCGTTGGGGCCCAGGAGCCCATACACCGCACCCTTGGGCACGGACAGGCTCAGCCCGTCCAGGGCCTTGAAGGAGCCGAAGGTTTTTGTAACGTCATTCATTTCGAGCATGGTTCGTCCTCCATGATCTTCTGTGCCAGCTCCTGCCGGGTGTAGCCCATGGCCAGGAGCTTTCGCACCGTCTCCTCAAAGCTGTTGAGCACCCTTACTTCCTCCTGGGGGTCCGAGGTGGGACAGCCGCAGACAAAGCAGCCCTTGCCGGGCACCGTGGCAATCCACCCCTCCATTTCCAGCTGCCGGTAGGCCCGCTGGATGGTGTTGGGGTTGATGGAAAGCTCCACCGCCAGCTCCCGAACGCTGGGCAGTTTGTCCCCCTGCACCAGCACCCCGCCGGAGATCTGCTGACGGATATTGTCCGTAATCTGGGCATAGAGCGGACGAATATCCCGATAATCCAGATGCAGCATAGAAAGCCTCCTTTGTATGAAGTGTATTAATACAGCAATCATACCGCCAAAATCTCCCACCGTCAATACCGATGGGGGATTCTTAGGGAAATCTTAATGGATTTTGCCAAAAGCTTCCCCTCCGGGCGGTGCGTCGCGCAGCGAATCAAAATGATCATAGCTGTCAGGGCAGCTATACCATAAAAAGGGATGCTGGCTCGGCGTAGCCGAGACTGATGAGGGGCGGTACGCAGAACCGATGTGAAAAAACCTCGGGCGAATTCGTATACCCCCGGACGGAAGCTAAAAAAGCCTTCTCAGGCTTCCGAAGGTCCCCGCCGCAGCGGGGGAATGTGGAGGGGACACCTGTAGAAAGTGCCGGGGGTAGTAAGAAAGTATAGCCAAAACACGGATTTTAAAGCTTGAACGTCTATTTCAGCACGGCAATCCCGCAAGGGATCCCCTCCACATCCGCCTGCGGGCACCTTCTCCAGCAGGAGAAGGCAGGGGGGCTTGCCCATCAGGGTATACGTTTATTTATCATACTCAATCCCGTCGGCTTTCGGGCGGCAGGCTAGCCGCCCCCATAGCGGAAAAATCCCTATTTTCGTTCTTTCCTTGCACCATGTGCTGTTCAAGTTCGGCAGCAATTACCCAACGAATTACCTCATATTCGGGCTTCTGTGCCTCGTATTCCGCAGCAAAATCCGGGTCCTTTCGCTGCTGGTTCAAATATCTTTGAAAATCACTCATGGGGATGCCTCCTCCTGTTTTCTTTATAAAGCTTATACATCTCCTCCGCGCCGCTAATGCTTCTGAAAAGAATCCCCGGCTTCCGGGGCGGGATGTGGGGTGGCAGAGGCTTTTGCAGAACCTGGGAAAGGGACAGAGGCTTTACAGTGGTTTTCATGGAGGTTCACCCGCGCTTTCGGCTTTTTTCTTCCATTATAGACAGGCATTCCCCGGCCGTCAACACAGAAAAGACGGGGAAGCAGGAAGAAAAAACCGGGAATGGCTCGATTCTGCCGGGGTAAACTGAATGCATATGGAGGAAAAAACGGAAAAATTTCTTAATTTGACAGGAAACTACTTTCCAAACCGTCCGGAATATGCTATAATGCTCGAAGATTATGAGTATGAGAGTAAAGAGGCGAAACTATGAAATTATCCGATGTTTCTGTAGTCCTTCCGTCCCTGGACCCGGATGAAAAGCTGGATGCCGTGATTGATGGGCTTCTGGAGTACGGCTTTACAGATATTATTCTGGTCAACGATGGGTCCAAGCCCGAAAATCTGCCCCGCTTTCAGCACGCGGCGGACACCCACCCCGAGGTCCATCTGCTCCACCACCCGGTGAACCGGGGCAAGGGGGCGGCCCTGAAAACCGCCTTTGCCTACTTCCTGGAAAATCGCCCGGAGGGAAAGGGCGTTGTCACCGTGGACGGGGACAATCAGCACCACCCGGAGGACACCAGAACCTGCGCGGAGCGGATGCTGGAAACCGGCCATGTGGTTTTGGGCTGCCGGGATTTTACCCTGCCCCATGTGCCTGCCAGAAGCCGCTTCGGAAACCACACCACCTCCCTGGTGTTCAAGCTGTTCTGCGGCATGACCATTTCCGATACCCAGACCGGCCTGCGGGCAATTCCCAGAAGCGCGGTGGAAAAATTTGGCTCCGTCTCCGGGGAACGGTTCGAGTACGAGACCAATATGCTTCTGGCCATGAAGACCATGGGCATCCCCTACGAGGAGGTCAAAATCCGCACCGTCTATATCGAAGAGAACAAGAGCTCCCATTTCCACGCCATCAAGGATTCCTGGCGGATTTACAAGCTGATTTTGAAGCATTTCTTCCGCTACACCCTGAGTTCCCTGGTCTGTGCCGGGGTGGACGCCGGGATGTTTGCCCTGCTGGACGGAACCCTTCGGTCCGCCTCTGTGGCGGTCCACGTCACGGTTCCCTATGTGGGGGCGAGGGTGGTATCGTCCCTGCTCAATTTTTTCCTCAATAAAAAGCTGGTGTTCCAGTCGGAGGAGAAGACGGGAAAGGCCCTGCTCAAATATTATCTTCTGGCCGTCCCCCAGATGGCTGCCCAGATGCTGCTGACCAACGGGGTTTACAAGCTTTTCGGTGTCAGCGATACCGCGGGCGGGGTGCGTACATTGTGGTATGTCATCGTGATGGTGTGCCTGTATTTCATCAGCTATACGATCCAGCAGCGCTGGGTCTTTGCAAAGCAAGACAAACAGTGAGGTAAACGACTATGCAAAATAAAACCCCAAGCCGGGGTCCGGCAAGCCGCAGCGGCTATTCGGCCCAGGCCAACGTTTCCGTGAAGCCCCCCAAGAAGAAGGGAAGCGGCGTGGTGGGAAGAATCGTCCGCCGGTTTTTCCTGCTGCTCTTCACGGTGCTGATTCTGGTGCTGGGCGCGCTGTGCCTGGTGATGAATCTGGTGTTCAACGGCCCCTCTCCCGCGGCCCGGAAGGTGCTGACCATGTCCCTTTTGGAGCCCAGCGCCACCAAGTGGATTCCCGGCGTATTTATGGACCAGGCGGTGGTGGACAGCATCCGCAATGAGGGCAGCGACCTGGAGCTGGATGCTTCCACGGACCTGAGCCAGGTGGTCATCAACCGGGGCGGTACCATCTCCGGCAGCGAGAGCCACGAGTGGGACAACTACGCCGACGGCATCCGCATCGAGGAGTATAAGGGCAAGACCTTCAACGCCCACATTATGATCATCAAGGACCCCTCCCGCGTGTCCCTGGGGGCCTCCTACAATTATAACGGCTCCAACGCCTCCGGCTTCTCCACCTCCAACCCCGGCATTCGTCTGAATCAGGTCATGGCAAGCTACCCGGAGATTACCGCGGTCGTTAACGCCGGTGCCTTTAACGATGACGGCACGGCCAACTCCACCGTCGGCTCTGTCCCCGCGGGCCTGACCATTTCCGGCGGCCAGGTGGTTTCCAATGTGAACAGCGGCATGGTGCCCGAGGAGGGCTTCGCGGGCTTCAATACCGACGATGTGCTGGTGGTTGCCAAGAGCATGACCGCCGCCCAGGCCGCCGAGCAGAACATCCGGGACGGCTGTGAGTTCGGTCCTGTGCTGATTGTCAACGGCGAGGTGAACCAGGCGGTGTATTCCGGCAACTCCGGCTACAACCCCCGTACCGCCATCGGCCAGCGGCAGGATGGCGCAGTGATTTTCGTCTGTGCCGACGGCCGCCAGGCCGGTTCCATCGGTGCCACCTATAAGGACATCATCGATATTCTCCAGGAGTACGGCGCGTTCAATGCCTGCAACATGGACGGCGGCTCCTCCTCCATCATGTACTACCGGGATACCGAGGGCCGCTACGGCGAGGCCGGTCAGGTGCAGATGATCAACAGCTACTCCGTATTGCAGTCCGAGCCCAGAAGAATGCCTGACTTCTGGATGATCAAGTAAGGGGGCGGAACGACATGTATCAAGGTAAATTCGAAGCCAAAAACCGTCCCGCGTCCAGGGGCCCTGTGCCCGAAATCCAGGAGGAGCAGCGCCAGGCCTATAAGCCCCACCAGAGCGCGGCCAACGCCGCCCGGCAGCAGATTCCCCAGGCCCGGCCCCAGCAGGGCAGAACCCAGATGCCGCCCCAGCAGGGCACCCGGCCCACCCAGGGCGCACCCCGGCCCCAGCAGCGGCCCGCGGCCCCCGTGGCGGAGCCCAAGAAGAAGGGCCCCCGCATCGGCGGTGTGATTTTCTACACCCTGTATTTCCTGTTCATCGCCGTTTTCTGCCTGGGCACCTTCTTAGGGCTCAACTATCTGGAAGGGTGGCTGGAGGACTACGAGGCCGCCCAGCCCACCGCCAAGAGCGAGGAGGTATTCCACCAGCTCTTTGATAACCCGGATTGGGCAAACCTCTACAGCCTGGCGGGCATTCAGGATTCCGCCTACGAGGGCAAGGATGCCTTTGCCGCCTATATGAACGAGAAGGTTGCGGGCACGCCTTTGACCTATGTGGAGACCTCCAACGGCCTGTCTGAGGATAAGAAGTATTATGTAAAGCTGAATGACGAGCGCATCGCCTTCTTTACCCTGACCAACAAGGCGGAGAAGAAGACCGATATCCCCGACTGGGAGCTGGGCACCGTCAGCCTGTCCTTCGATAGAGCCAACGGCTACCTCATCCAGAAGGTGGACGGCCATACGGCCTACGTCAACGGCGTGGCCCTGGACGACAGCTTCACCATCCAGACCACCTCCACCACCGCCTCCGAGTACCTGCCCATCACAGCCACCGGCGACAAGATTGATGTTCAGAGCATCACCGGCCTGATGATGAAACCCACCGTGTCCATCAAGGACCAGAACGGCACGGATATGCCCGTGGTCTACGACGAGGAGACCGGCATGTACGTGGAGCAGACCGAGTCCAATACCATCACGGAGGACGAAAAGTCCGTGGTCATCGGCGCGCTGGAAGCCTACTCCGAGTATATGATCAACGCCAGCGGTGCCCGGGCGGCGGTTGCCAAGTATTTTGACTCCTCCTCCGATGCCTATACGGACATCGTCAACATGGGCAAGGAGCTGTGGATGAACTCTGACCGGGGCCACCGGTTCCTGAACGAAAACGTCACCGAGTATATCAAGTACGGCGATGACCTGTTCTATGCCCGCGGTCAGGTGACCCTGAACGTGGCCCTGAAGGACGGCAGCACCAAGGATTACAACGTGGATATGGCCCTGTTCTTCCGCAAGAAGAACAGCAAGTGGCTGTGCTATGGCATGACCAACGAGAACGTCACCAAGCCTGTGGGCAAGGTCCGCATCACCTTCATCAACGACGGCGTGACCCTGTCCAGTGAGTTCTACCAGACCGATGCCGCCAGCATCGACACCCCTGTGGTCACCGCCCCCGAGGGCAAGACCTTTACCGGCTGGGTGCGGGAGGATGTGGTCGGCGGCCAGAAGCAGCTGACAGTGGTATTCAGCCCCGACGAAAACGGCCATGTATCCATCCCCTCCGGCACCACCCTGACCCCCATGACCCTGTACGCCCTGTTTGAGGATGCACAGTAACCCTGTAGAAACTCCGTAGGGGCGGCTATCAGCCGCCCGCAGACCGGCGGAACAGAGTGCGCGGTAAAAAGCGCCGCTCCGGAGGCTGACAAGGGAAGGTGACGGTGCGGCCTGCCGCTCCTACGGAAAAAGACAATAGAAAAGGAGAGAACCTATGTTCACAGCCCTGCAAGCCCTGCTGAACACCTGGGCGGTGTCCTTTGACCTGCCCATCCTGGATTGGATTCAGGCCCATCTGCAGTGCGGCTTCCTGGATAAGGTCATGCCCGTCATCACCCTGTTTGGTGACGGCGGCGTGTTCTGGATTCTGGTGGCCGTCGCCCTGCTGCTCTTCGCAAAGTACCGAAAAACCGGTTTTTCCATGGGTATGGCCCTGATTCTGGGACTGCTGGTGTGCAATATTTTCCTGAAGCCCCAGGTCGCCCGGATTCGTCCATATGATTATCAGTGGCAGTATTTCCAAAAGGAAATCACCCTTTTAATCTCCGCCCAGCACGATTTTTCCTTCCCATCCGGCCACACCATCGCCTCTTTCGAGGCCTGCACGGTGCTGATGCTCCACGACAAGCGCATGGGCATCCCGGCCACGGTTCTGGCCATTCTCATTGCCTTCTCCCGCCTGTACCTGTATGTCCACTACCCGACCGATGTCCTGGTCTCCCTGGTCCTCGGCATCCTCTTCGGCTTCCTGGGCAACTTCCTGGTGAACCTCATCTACAAGAAGTTCGTCTACAAGGGCAAGTATATTGAAGAATAAGTTGAAAAAAACCGGTGAGCGGCTGATGTGCCGTTCACCGGTTTTTGAAGAAATCAGTAATCGTAAATAGGGAATAAGTGATTGGAAAAACCAGGCCGCGCCCTTTCGGCGCGGCCCTATCTCTTACTATATCACAATCCGCACCTTTTGGACAGGTGTCATTTTCAATCAAAATGGTGTAGAAATCTTGTGTAACCTGCGCTCTTGCAAAGATGGGAATGGTGTGCTACTATAAAGGCACAAAAGGAGTGAGTCCAATGAAGTAAGAGAACCCACTCAACAGAAACGGAGGTTACAAATGAAGCTGCAAATTGATATCGAACAGAAATGACCCTCGGCTGGTGGTGTAAGACAGTCGAGGGTCATTTCTTTTTGCCGTGGGGCTATGGGCTTGAAGGAATTTTCGCAATTGCTGTGGATGTTCAGCAGGACAATTGCACGAGTTACAATTCTGTGAACAAATTCCAGCAATATGCCGTAGGGGCGGTGCGTCGCGCAGCGAATCAAAATCCAACGATTGCCGGTGGCAA